>JAQTOL010000034.1 GCA_028748945.1 Paludibacter sp. | reverse complement strand
TGAGCATGCCTTTCAGTATGCACTTTATACGCTTATGTCAGGGAGTTTTACCCATCCCTGTTTTCGATTGGTTCGCGGGGAGTGTATTGCGGATTTACAAAACCATGGATCATTTTACAGGCAGAAAATAACCCTTTAAAACAATGCAAGATGAACGAAATTTCAACAGATGCGATAGAAAAGCTTATTCAGGGGCATCGCAGCTATTTTAATACACAACAAACCAAAGATATAACCTTCAGAATTGAATCCCTGAAACGTTTCAAAAGTGCCGTTCGGAAGTTTGAAATCCAAATTGCTGATGCACTCTGGTTGGATTTACACAAGTCGGAGGAAGAAGCTTATCTGACGGAGACCAGCATTGTTCTTCAGGAAATTGATAATCATATCAGGCATTTGAAACGTTGGGCCAAAAGCAAGCGGGTGCCATCACCCATCCAGTTGTTGCCTTCGTCAAGTAAAATCATGTACGAACCGTTGGGTGTATCACTAATTATTGCCCCGTGGAATTATCCTTTTCAACTGTTGATGAATCCACTGGTTGGAGTTATTTCGTCGGGCTGTTGCGCCGTGTTGAAACCTTCGCCTTATACGCCTCATATAGCGGCAGTAATGGAAACGCTGGTACATGAAACATTCGAAGAAAAGTACATTTCGGTGGTGCAGGGTGGGAGAGATGTGAATACGCTGTTGCTGGAAAAGCGTTTCGATCTGATCTTTTTCACCGGAAGTCCCGCTTTAGGCAAAATAGTGATGACCGCTGCCGCCCGGCATCTGACCCCCGTGGTGCTGGAGCTGGGTGGTAAAAGCCCCTGCATTGTTGATGCCGGTGCCAACCTGGACCGCGCTGCCAAACGCATTGCATGGGGAAAAACGATTAATGCCGGGCAAACCTGCATTGCCCCCGATTATCTTTTTGTGCATGCATCCGTTAAAGATGAATTATTGAAAAAAATTGCCTTTCATCTGGGGCAAATGTTTGGCGAAAACGCGCAGGAAAGTCGGTATTATCCACGCATTGTCAACCGGAATGCCATGGAACGGCTTCAAAAGCTGCTTTTAAACGGAACTATTGTCTATGGTGGAAAGGTTGATGCCGATGACAATTATATTTCTCCTACACTGATCGACCATGTGGAACCGGATTTTCCTATTATGCAGGAAGAAATATTCGGACCCCTGCTACCGGTGATGACGTTTGATGCAATAGAAACGGTTAGCGCTTATGTCAACTCCCACGAAAAACCGCTGGCTTTTTATTATTTTGGGAAGAACAGCAAGGCAAAAGAAATCCTTGCACAAACAAGTTCGGGTGGTGGATGCATAAATGACACATTGATGCATATTGCCAATCATTATCTTCCGTTTGGCGGTGTGGGAAACAGTGGAACAGGACATTACCATGGCCGGGAGAGTTTCCTTGCATTCAGCCATGCCCGGGCCATAGTTACTACACCCATCTGGTTCGATTTACCTGTAAAATATGTACCCTTCCGGTATTTCAAGTGGGTGAAAAAGATACTTTAAACTCTTTACAGTCCGATACGATCCTTTGGTAAAACCGGGGGATTGTTGTGTTTTGAACTTAATGACTAATTTCATACACCCATCCAATGACATACTACTGCTATGGAAATGATAGATTACGGTTGTGGAATCACATAATGTCCGGAAACAAATGACCTGTTTACATAATAAAGGCAAGAGGTAAAAAATGACAACGCTCAGGGAAAGCCATAAACAGGAGTCGAAACAATATAAAAACGAACAGACTGATTCTCTCGAACCGGTCTGTTCTTACCTAAATTAACCTAAATCTGTCTGTAGATTATGTTTACGGGGCAAATATAATGGTTTTTTTCAATAAGTCGTATAAAAAAGAGAAAAAAATAAATACGTCGATATTTTTTTTCTGCTAAATGCTGCAAAACTGCTTATCTGTTTACTGAAGTTTATCAAACGAAGACGGAGTGGATTATGAAACGAAGCCCGGATACTCATGCAGAACAGACTGATTCTTACAAACCGGCCTGTTCAGCTTTAGTATTCATTTATTCTTAGGCTGTAAGTAAGTTTTACGGGGCAAAAGTAAGTATCTTTTGAATATATTGTTTGGTATTAAGATAAAATTTTACAGCAGGTTAACAAGGAGCAGCCGGTCAGCCGGAGAACGGCAACATCTGTCCTAACGGATATGTTTATTAAATGAGCAAAGTTCGGTACTTGTTGGTGGGATGTGTAATTCCACCCTATGTATTTTAAAGTCCCGATAGCTATCTCGGGAACAATTTTTTACTAAATCGATTATTTCCCATCCGGTGGGCCGATTCTATCGGGATAGGGGGCCTCTAATTTTTAAAACACATTAGCCTATGAACAAAGTAAGTTTAGGATTTTCAACAAATGAGTATTCCGACCCTGAATTAAAAGTAAAGGCGTCGAATATTGTAATTAATCTGGACGGGAATGAATATTTCCCCACGTTGGCTCCCAATGTTGTGACCATTCGGGCACTTATCACAACATTCGATGACTGCCTGGCCAAAATGGCTGATGGTGGCAAAAAAGTTACAGCTGAAAAAAATAATGCACGTTTAAATCTGACGGAAGCACTTTGTGAAACCGGACGTTTGGTGCAAAACATCAGTAAAGGTGACGAAGTAATGATACTTAGTTCGGGTTTCGATATCAACCGCAAACCCGTCTATGTGGATATACTGGATCAACCGGAAAATGTAATTGTAAAAGCAGGTAAGATTAACGGTACACTTGAACTAAGCTGGGATGTGGTAGATCATGCACGCAGTTACGAAGTACGCTACACCAAATTTCCTAAAACGGAAACCAGTGTGTACGAAAAAGTAACTACCACCAAACATAAAATTATCCTCGAGAATCTTATTCCGGGACAACAATATGTTATTCAGGTGGCAGGTGTAGGAACCGACCCACGCCGGGCCTGGAGTTTCGAAATCACAAGTTACGTGATGTAAATTTCTTTGCTTTATGTTCTTTATTCGTGGGCATGACTTTCAGTCGGTACTCCCACCTTCAATCAAATTAAAACCTTTCCTCTTAGTGCCGGGGAAAGGTTTTTTTTATTAACGCAGCCCCGCATAAATAAAGGGTTTTTACAACTGTTTAAAAATAATTAGGATATTTTTTGGTGTAGTTAAAAAGAGTTCGTATTTTTGGGGGTGAATTTTAAAGGAATCAGGTTTATTCTATACTACGGAGTATAAACCCAATAATTTGATAAATTTATAAGTGAAATATATCCAGATGGGTTTATTTGGGTGTTATGGCCAAGTGTAAAAAATAAAAACCGAAGTTTATAGAATTTAAGTAACATGAAAAAAAGAAAACAAATTTTACTGCTATGCTTATCTTTTTTTATTATTGGACAAGCGCAAGTAATAAAATCAATTAATGTTGATGTTGCAGGAAATCTGTACACATTACTCACTTTTTCAGAAAAAACTACTGTAACAGATCTTACAATTAGTGGTAGTCTTGATGCCAGAGATTTCAAAACTATTCGTGATAGTATGCCGGTTTTGTCAATACTCGATTTAAGTGCTGTAACAATTGCAGCATATAATGGAGCAAATGGAACTGACATATATGGAGGTCAAAATTACTTAGAAAATACAATCCCTCAATTTTCATTTTATAAAGGTAATGGTGTAGGCAAGATAACACTTACAACAATCACCTTTCCAACCACTGCAATTTCAATAGGAATGAATGCGTTCGAGTGTTGTACAGGATTGGCATCTATTACAATTCCAAATTCAATAACTTCAATTGGAAGTGCCACTTTTGCTAATTGCTATGAATTAAAATCTATAATATTGCCAAATAGGATTACTTCAATAGAAAATGCCACTTTCTACGATTGTTTCGTATTGGCAAGTATAGAAATTCCTAATTCTGTAAAGACAATTGGGGAATATGCTTTTCAGGATTGCGAAAAATTGACTACAATTATAATTCCTGATTCAGTTACCACAATAAAGAAAAATGCTTTCCAGAATTGCACTTCTCTGACAACTATTACAGTCCCAAATTCTGTTACTTTTATTGGAGACAATGCTTTCGGTAACATAAATTTTTATAAAGATCAACCAGACGGGGTGATTTATGTGGGAAAATGTGCCTACAAATACAAAGGTGATACCCTGGTCAATTCAAATATAACCATCGCAGATGGAACAACCCAGTTATGTTATTGTGCTTTTTATGGTCGCTCTGATATGATATCAATTACAATTCCCAATACAGTAACATCAATTGGGTCTATGGCTTTTTCTAGGTGCATGGGGTTGACAACTATTACAATCCCTAATTCGGTTGATTCTATTGCAGAAATGGCTTTCTATGGTTGTATTGGATTAAAATCTTTAACTATCAATGCAGTAGTCCCTCCTGTAAATCTCAGTTATAATACTTTTCAGTTTGTTGCTGATACTATTCCCCTTATTGTACCACGAGGGAGTTTGAATGCTTACAATACGACATTCTGTTGGTCGTATTTTAAAAATATTCAGGAAGCTCCTACATTTTTAACTAATGTTTCAGCAACTTCTTATTCTATTCATTATCAAAACAGAAAAATAATTATAGATAATGCTTCAAACTTAGGCATTCAAATTTTTGATATTTATGGACGTAAAGTAGCTGAAATAACAAAAGCTTCACAAAACGAAATACTAACCGTGCACGCTGCCGGTGTTTATGTGATTAAAGTTGGAAATAGAAGTATAAAAGTAATTGTGGAATAATTCATTTTCTAAGAATTACACGCTTCACTTGGAGAAAAAAAAGAAGGATATGAAAGAATACACCTAGCCCATAATACTTATGCTTCCTGCGGTCGGAACGACCCAGCAAGGAAGCGTCGGTTGAACCGTATTCCCTTTTGCAGGGTGGTGATTCAACGAGCGTGGAGAAGAAAAAGTAGTTATGGAGAAAGCGGCACTTTTTTACACTTTATCAGCGAAAGTGACGTGAGTATGGTTGGATTGTTGGCACAAATATAGGATAAATTTATGGAAGAATAAAAATACAGTGCTAATCAAAGCCCTTCCCGAAGGGAATTTAGTTCAACACACGCCTCGGTCGTTAGGGGCAGGCTAAAAAAAATAAAAAATATTGCAATCAAGAAAAGTATTACAAAAATTAATAAAAGTCATATGAAAAAAACATTAGTATCGTGCATTTTAATTATTATCATTTCAATGTTAAAACTTCAGGCACAATGTGTAGTTGATGCGGGTGTAAATCATTTTATAACTGCAGAAGATAAAGTTCAGCTAAAAGCAAAATTGTTGGTAAGTCCGAACTTTACAACTCTGAATTATGATTCTACAACCAATTTGAATTCTATTCAACAAATCTCTGACAGCATTATTTATGCAGCAACTTCGACGGGCACATTCTTCAAAACAACCGATGCCGGGAATACATGGACAAGTTCGAACTGGGGTTCTACTAATTACTTAGCCGGTATGCTATTTTATAACAAAAATATTGGATTAGCTTTTGGTATCAATGGAACGATATCCAAAACTATTGACGGAGGAGATACTTGGACCGTATTAAATTCAGCGTCTACTTCATCCCTTAAAGGAGCTTGTTTTATTTCTTCTGATACAATATTAGTGCACGGGATAGGTTTTACGAATGGATATTTAATAACTACTGATGGAGGTCAAACATGGAATCTGCATACTGTTTCAGGAACATCATCAGTATCCAAGTTATATTTTCTGGATAAAAAAACAGGTTTTTTGTCTGGCATCAATCAAACCATATTTAAAACAACCGACGGAGGGGATACCTGGATAGCTCAGTCCAATCCAACTGGCATTTCATCTTCAGGTTATTCATTTATCAGTAAGGAGACAGGTTTTGCTTACTCCACTTCTTCAACTTCTATATTGAAAACAATAAATGGGGGAACCAGTTGGTCGGCTATTCCGTTTGATACCGTTTATACAGAATATTATGATGAAAACAATCCTTCTGCAGGAGGAATCGGGTTTTATTCACTTATAAGTTCAACTTTTAATAAATTGAAATTTGTAACCGACAAAATTGGCTATATATGTGGATCTAAAACCATATCCAAAGGGATTTATGAAGGATTTGTATTGAAAACAACGAATGCTGGGAAAGCCTGGAAATTGTTTTATACCTATAATGCAGGAGTCCGGTTTGCAGGATCGGATTTTTTTGCCGAAGATCAGGGCTGTATTTTTGGTTCGAACGCCTATCTGAGTAAATTGACTAGCCCTGAACCAACAGTTGATAATGGGACTTATAGTTGGACACCGCTAGCAGGATTGAGCAATCCCAATATTGCCAATCCATTTGCGCAACCAACCGTTAGTACAACTTATTATGTTACTAGAACTGAGAACAGCTGTGTTTCCACTGACTCAGTTACTGTAAATATCGTACCATTAACGCTGAATATCGGTGATGATCAATCCATCGTATGTTCAGCAAAAATACAACTTCAACCGACATTAAATTTTAGTGATTATTCTAAATTGAAATTTAGATGGACACCTTCTTCCGGCTTAAGTTCAGATACAGTGGCTAACCCGGTTGCTACAGTTTCGTCGACGACTCAATACAAGTTGAAAGTAACTACCCCACTGGGTGAAATGGCTGAGGATTCGATACGTATCAATGTATCAAGATTATCGTTAAGCAGTAATTATATATATGGAGATATTGTGAGTGGAAATAAAATAACTTTATCACCTATTATAACTACCAATTATAACGGAAATGATAAAATAACATATAAATGGTCTCCATCTGTAGGAGTTAGTAACGATACCATTTTGAATCCTACACTGGAAGCTAAAAATGTAACAACTACCTATACGATCACAGCAAAGATATCGGGAGGATGCAGTACATCGGCAACCGTAAAAATCAATCCCATCAACATGACGCTGGATTTGGGTGATAACAAAACTATGAGTTGTGGTAGTCTTTTGCAATTAGGTGTAGTTTCAACCAATTATACAGGCAATAAGCTCAGATATAAATGGTCACCCAATTATGCAATAGATAATGATACTATTGCAAATCCGGTTGTATCACCATTGAAAAATACTGTTTATCATCTGATAATAACTAATCAGTATGGTTCTACAGCAACCGATAGTGTTGGGGTAAGTGCATCGGCAATAGCAAATCCAAATATCGCTTATGTAGGCGTGTCAGAAAAAAACAAAAATGTGATTGTATGGGATTCAGGAAGTTTTAACAATGTAGTGTCATATAATATTTTTAGAGAAAGTTCTATAAAAGACGTATTCACAAAAATTGGTTCGGTAGATTTCAACTCGTCGCATCAGTTTACTGACACTTTGTCAAATCCAGACATACAGGCCAATATTTATAAAATAAGTCAGATAGATGGTTGTGGTTTTGAATCGGCATTAAGTGCTTACCACAAAACCATGCATTTAACTATAAACAAAGGCACAAATAATATCTGGAATCTGATTTGGGAACCCTATGAAGGTGCGTCAATAGCTACTTATAATGTCTATCGGGGAAGCAATAAAGATAATATTACTTTAATAAATTCATTGTCAGGTAGTAATTCGCAATACTCAGATATTACTGTAACAGGTGATGTTGTATTTTACCAAGTTGAAGCTGTAATGTCGGCAGCCAGTGGCATAAAAAAGGAGAATGCAAACAGTAGTAAAACTGTAACGGTTTATTCTTCACGTTCAAACATTGCAACTAACCAAACAGGATATAATAGTTTGGAATCTGTTTCCGATATATCTGAATTATTGACCTTATATCCGAACCCGACCAGAAATGAAGCAACTTTGGACATTAATTGTAAGCTTTCAGGCAAGACTTCATTGATTATTTATAATTCTACCGGGCAGGTTGTTTCTCATAAACAATTAACTGATAGTATGTATAAATTGGATGTATCAACGTTATCCAAAGGTTTATATTTCCTGGAAGTGAAGAATGATGTATTTTTAGGTAAAACAAGATTAATAGTGCAGTAAAACCTAGTCTTAGCGGATATGGCTGGTAGGTGGAATTTGTATCCCGATAACTATCGGGACCACCTTATGTATTCATAGGATTTGTAATCCTATTTATTAGCTGTATTTATTTCGTCCGGGTTTGTAAAACCTCGTTTGCAACGATGAACAGACGAAGTCTTATTCGTGGGGGCACGACTTTCTGTTGGTACTTCCACCTTAAATCAATTAAAACCTTTCCTCTTAGTGCCGGGGAAAGTTTTTTTTTATTAACGCAGCCCCGCATAAATAAAGGGATTTTACAACTGTTTAAAAATAATTAGGATATTTTTTGGTGTAGTTAAAAAGAGTTCGTATTTTTGGAGAATAAAAATAAAGAATCAGGTTTATTCCATACTACGGAGTATAAACACGGTAATTTGATAAATCTATAAGTGAAATATATCCAGATAGGTTTATTTGGGTGTTATGCCCCATTCTAGAAAATGAAAGAAAGCATTGCAAAACGCTGAATTAAACTACAAATTATGAACGTAACGCAAAAAAAGATTATAAAACAATAAACAAAATATAATGAATTATGAAGAAACTATTATCAATTTTCATTTTAGTCCTAGTTATCAATTTTGTATCGGCTCAGGTTTCGAAATTAGTTAATGTTCCTACAGCCGGAACACTTAGCACTTCACTTTCTGCAACTGAAAAGACCTCTATAACTGACTTGACTGTTACGGGAAACATTGATGCCCGCGATGTAAAATGTATACGTGATGAAATGAAAATTTTAGCTAATCTTGATTTAAGTGATGTAAACATTACTTCATACAACGGAAATTCTGGAACAAGCTTTATGAATAGCACTTCAAGTTACCCTGCTAATGAACTGCCAGAAGGTTCATTTTTTTTCGGAATGGACACAGGGAAAAGTACACTAATTAAAATAGCACTACCTAATTCAATAACATCAATGGGTAATTATTCATTAAATGGTTGTACTGGAATAAGTAAAATAGTTATCCCAAGTTTAGTATCAAGTTTTAATAATGATGTTTTTTACAATTGTACAAACTTAAAAATAATCAGATGTTTAAATCCCAATCCGGCAACAATTAGCAATTTTAATGGAACATTGCTAGGAATAACTCCCAACAATATTTATGTCCCCAAGGGTTGTGTCAATTCATATAAATCAAGTGTTTGGAGTTTTTATAGCAGTTGTATTTCTGAATCGTTATTGTCATTAACGACCCAGCCAGTTACTTCAGTTGCATTATCTTCTGTAGTACTTAATGGTAACTTTGACTACATTACTGATTCTCCTGTCAGCTCATATGGATTTTGTTGGAATACATCTGGATCGCCAACAATTACAGATAACAAAACAGATAATGGATTAAAAACCACACTTGGTGCATTTAGTGATACAATATCAGGTTTATCGGCTAACACAAAGTATTATGTAAAAGCCTATGCCACAGATGGAGAAAGAACAGTGTATGGAAGTGAGGTATCGTTTACGACTGCATCAATGCCTGATACAGCAGGAATAATTTCCGGGGCTCAAACAGTTTGCCAAGGACAAAGCTCAGTCACATATACTGTTCCGACTATTGCTTTTGCCACATCCTATATATGGACTTTGCCTGCAGGAATTGTAGGAACAAGTTATACAAATAGTATTACGGTTAAATATGAAAGATATTTCACTACAGGAAGTCTTACTGTAAAAGGACATAATGAATGGGGAGACGGAATTGCTTCTAAATTAGATATTACTGCAAATTTATTGCCGCTAATTGCCGGTTCTATTTCCGGAAACAAAACTGTTTGTCAGGGTGAAAACTCTGTAACTTATACTGTTCCGGCTGTTGATAACGCAACATCTTATAAATGGGTTTTACCTTCAGGAGCTACAGGATCAAGTACAACAAATAGTATCACTGTAAATTATACCAAGTCAGCTATTTCGGGTAACATAACAGTGAAAGGACATAATGATTGTGGTGATGGTAATGTATCGTATTCAATGGTTACCGTAAATCAATTGCCTATAATTGAACTAAGAGATACTGCACTTATGAGTGGAGGTTCAGTTATACTATACCCAACAATAAGTTATACAGGAAGTGGAAAATTAAAATATAAATGGACTCCTTCAACAGGATTAGATAATGATACGATCGCACATCCTTTTGCTACTGTCACCAGTAATATAACCTATACACTTGTTGTTACTACAGCTAGCGGTTGCAGCACTTCGGCAAATGTCAAAGTAAATTTATTATCAATGGCTCAACCGGAAATTGGAATTGTTGGAGTTATAAGTTCTAATAAAAACATGATTGTTTGGAACAAGCCTGTTACAACAGGTATTGCATCGTATTATATTTATAGAGAAACAAATACAAGCAATGTATTTGAGAAAATCGGCACAGTTCCTTACGATTCATTGAGCGTTTTTGTAGACAATCAATCTTTTCCCGAAGTAAAATCAAATAAATATAAATTATCAATTTTCGATAATAATGGCATGGTGTCTCCATTAAGCAATGCACATAAAACGATGCATTTATCAATAAATAAAGGACAAAACACTACATGGAATTTAATATGGGAACCGTATCTTGGATTTAATGTTTCAACATACAATATCTATAGGGGTACTACTATCAATAATTTGAATTTTCTGGATGCAACTTCAGGAAGCAGTAATCAGTATAGCGACTTGACTGCACCTACCGGAGATGTTTTTTATCAACTGGAAGTTATCAGTCCAAATCTGATTAATCCAACAAAAGTGCCAGCTTCAATACAAAAATCAAAAAAATCAGATTACTCAGCCGGAGCTTCATTGCTATCATACAATTCTTCCCGCTCAAACATTGTAACGAATTCTCTTAGTAGTGTAAATGAGTTAGATGGGAATAATATACAAATCAACATTTATCCTAACCCGGTGAAAAACCAGTTAAGAATTGATTTTGAAGGAGGATCAACTTTTGAAATTCTAAATTTAATGGGACAAGTTGTTTATAATGGTGACTTGATTAAAAGCTCAACGGTGCAAACTTCTTCACTTTGTTCGGGTGTATACATGATTAAATTTAAAACTGGTAAGACATTTGAATATAGGAAGATAATAAAAGAATAGAAGAACCCGTCCTAGCGGATATGTTTATTAAATGAGTAGAGTTTGGTCCTGGTGGATGGGATCACAGTTCCCAACGACAAGCAGCACCATTTATTTAATTAATAAGAATATCCGGGAGGACGAGGAAGGAATCGGTTTTACGTTTTTAAATGGATAAATGAAATACCAGTTCAATTTTTTTTATTGTTAGCAAACCATAAACCTCCCCGCGATAACTATCGGAGCAAACGAGGAGCATAAGAAATAATACTCAGGGAAATGGATTCCAGGTATGTTTGTATTATTGGATATGGACTAAGAAAGGAATGAAAGGGTTAACTTAATACATGATAATTATGAAAACACAAATTGTAACTATTTTATTGCTCCTTTCTATAAACGTAATAGCACAATTTCCGGCACCGGTTAATTTCCAGTTTAGTTATGAATACATAATGATTGATGATTGGGGTATTTGTAACGGGCAAGGCATATTCGGCCCTAGTTATTGTTCTTACTTCGAATGGGGAACACCTGATACAACAACCACAACTGCTCGACTAACGAAGTATAAGATTTATTATAAAACAACATACGACGATATAAGTGTTATTGATAGTACTTCCAATAATTTTTATTCGAGTGAAATAGGTATAATAGGTTCCGTTTGGGTCACAGCTGTCTATTCAAACCCCAATGGTGAGTCATTAGCTTCGAATATTATAACCAATGGTTCTTTGCCGGTGCAGGTTAAGGAGGTAAGCGAACCTAAAAAGATAAAGCTCAATGTTGATTCACAGAATAAAATATTAATAATTGATACTGAACACCCGATTCAATCTGTAAAAGTGATAAATAGTGAGGGAAAACAGGTATTACTTTGTGTAAATCCTACCGGAAATATTTCATTAAAAGGCATAGCTCATGGTGTATATATTCTGGAAATAAATGATGATGAAGGTAATATCTCTCACGACAAAATAACACTCTGATAAGTCCCCTGTCGTAATGGATATGATTGGTAGTTGGGAATTTGTCAGCATCAGAATTCACAGAATTATTGAATTTACAGAATAAAATGATATACAGAATAAAAACCTTTTTTTTTCGAACATTTAGTAGCAAAAATAAATAAAAATATTCACCCTTATTCCTTTATTCCCTTTTCCCTTATTTTATGAAAATAGAAAACAATAATTAAATCAAACTAAAATAAGGGAATCGAAGATTAGCGTAGCTAATAAGGGTAAGGTTTTTGGATGCAGGTTTTCTACTACGGGTAAATGAAAAGAAAATAAGGGTTTAAAAATTAAAAAGATCAGAATCAAACGAAGGGGAGGAGATTGCATATATTATGAAATTAGAAGATTTTGGATATAATGACAAACTCGAAAAATTGAGAATTGAGAGTAAGCTTTCAGACTTTGAGATTGGAAGAGTCGTTGCGGAACATAAGGAAAGATATATTGTAAAAACAGAAAACGGTGAATTTGAAGCCGAAATAACTGGAAATTATCGCTTTTCAGCACAAAGTCGTGTAGATTTCCCTGCGGTGGGTGACTGGGTTGCGTTGACAACTTATGATGCTGATTTTTCAATCATCCATAAAACATTACCGAGACTTTCAATCATAACAAGACAGGCAGTCGGTCAATTTGGCGAGATACAAATCATTGCAACTAATATTGATTATGCATTTCTGATTCAAGCCGTTGACAGGGATTTTAGTATTAACCGACTTGAAAGATACCTGACCATTTGTTATTCGTCTAAGGTAAAACCAATAATTGTTCTGACGAAAACTGATTTAATAAATGAACAAAAGATTGCTGAATTAACTGACAGCATTAAGCAACGAATTAAAGACATTCCGGTTTTTGCAATTAGCAATGAAACAACGGATGGATACGAAGCATTAAAAAAGATGATCGAAAAGGGTAAGACATATTGCATGCTTGGTTCATCGGGAGTTGGAAAATCTACATTATTGAATAACTTTTCGGGAAGAACTTTAATGAAAACAGATACAATCAGTCAGAGCACAAATCGAGGAAGACATATTACAAGTCACAGAGAATTAATTATTCTTGACAGTGGTGGGATTCTTATTGACAATCCGGGTATGCGAGAAGTGCGAATTGCAGATACAACGAGCGGATTAGAAACGACATTCGACAAAATTATCAGTCTTTCTCAAAAGTGTAAATTCAAAGACTGCACTCACAGCAATGAAATTGGTTGTTCAGTTCTGGAAGCTGTTGAAAAAGGTGTAATCGATATAAAATCCTATGAAAACTACCTGAAAATGGTACGAGAGAAAGCACATTTTGAATCAACAGTTGAAGAGAAACGAAAAAAAGATAAAGAGTTTGGAAAAGTGATTAAGAACTACAAAAAAGATATGAAGAAAAACAGTTTCTGAACTCAAAATGAATGACAGGTATAAATTGAGAAAGAAAGATAACCACTCTCTCCGTCCTTGCGGATTAGCGGATATGATTGGTAATTGGGAACCGAAGGTCTTGAGCTTGCGAAAAATTGTATTCCGATAACTATCGGGGATTTTAAAAATTAAATAGATTGGAACCTGACTGCGCCCGAAGGACCTGTCAACGTTCATAACAGAATAAAACCTTATTTTTTTTAGTAACCCTTAGTAGCAAAAATAAATAAAAATATTCACCCTTATTCCCTTATTAGCTACGTTGATCTTCGATTTCCTTATTTTATGAAAATAGAAAACAATACTTAAAACAACAAAAATAAGGGAATAAGGGTAAGGTTTTGGGATGCAGGTTTTC
>JAQTOL010000033.1 GCA_028748945.1 Paludibacter sp. | reverse complement strand
TTATTTTTCTCTACTTATTATCGTTCTGTTCGTGTGTAAATTAAGAAACCGCCGTGTACCGAACGGTACGCACGGTGGTGTGAGAGGACGAAACGGGAACTAATCCCGTTTCTCCTACTCGATTGTCGGGGAAGTTTTTTCATTCTATACATCCGTATTGCCGTTTCACGGAAATCAAAAAAAATACATCTGTCCGGTCTTTTCAGCGTGGCATCCGGTCTGTCCAAAAAGGAAACCCTTTCGGAATTATTTCTGTCAGCCAACAGATTATCCACCATTTACGATGATTAATCCACATGTCAACGTAAGAAGTGCCGTATATTTGTAACATCAAAATTTATAATCTCTTACAATATGAAATCGTTTGGAATTGGACTGGTTATTTTTCTATCGACCTGCGGGATAACTGCAAACTGTCAGAATGTGGAAAAAGAGGCATGGGAATCCATTAATAAAATGGCTACCGGGTTAAAAGATCCCGTATTCAGGGACAAAGTGTATAACGTGACTGATTTTGGTGCCATAAACGATGGCGAAACCCAAAATACCGTGGCTATTCAGTCGGCAATAGATCGTTGCAGTGCCGATGGCGGCGGACAGGTGCTGATGAGTGGCGGAAGTTACCTTACGGGAGCCCTGCATATAAAGAGTAACGTGGATTTACATATTGATGCGAATACGGTTTTGAAATTCAGTACCGATCCGAAAGATTATTTGCCCCTGGTTCATACCCACTGGGAAGGAGACGATTGTTATAACTATTCTCCGCTGATTTATGCGGATGGTCAGTCGAATTTTGCCGTGAGCGGTAAAGGAACGCTGGACGGGCAGGGAAGTAATTCAAACTGGTGGCCCTGGAAAGGAAATACCAATATGGGCTATGTAAAAGGAACACCGAGTCAGCTGGATCCCAATTGCCGTCCGTTGCTGAAAAAATACAACGATACGCAGGTACCGGTGGAAAAACGTCAAATGGGTGAAGGTTTTTATCTCCGGCCGCAATTTATCAGCTTTATCAATTGCCGGGACTTTAAACTGGAAGACCTGACGATTATCAATTCGCCTTTCTGGGTCATTCATCCGGTATTATCCGAAAATATCATTATCCGCAATGTGACGGTAAACAGCGAAGGTCCGAACAACGATGGTTGTGATCCCGAATCCTGTAAAAACGTGTTGATTGAGAACTGTACGTTCAACACCGGTGATGATTGTATCGCGTTGAAATCGGGGCGTGACTTTGATGGTCGTCGGATCAATACGCCGATTGAAAACGTATTGGTACGGAATTGCCGGATGCAAAAAGGACATGGTGGTGTTTCTATGGGAAGTGAAATATCGGGCGGTTGCAAAAATATATTTGTTGAGAATTGCCAAATGAGTAGTCCTGAACTGGACCGGGCCATCCTGATAAAAACGAATAACAGCCGTGGCGGAATAACCGATGGGGTGTTTGTACAAAACGTAACGGTGGGCGAAGTAAGCGATGCGATTCTGTCAATAAACTGCAGCTATCATATCAATACCGAAGGCGAGGGAAAATTTCCACCTTCAATCAAAAATGTCTATATGACAAATGTAACTTCTCAAAAATCATCGTTTGCCATGTGGCTCGATGGAATAAACGGAATAAACTGCGTGAATAATATCAACCTGACGAATTGCGTATTCAGTGGGGTGAAAGGGAAAAACTATTTTAAAAATATCGGGAAGGTTACTTTGACAAATGTATTGATTAATGGAGTAGGAGTGAGTAAAGAGTAATCACATTTACGATTTACTCCCGATAGCTATCGGGATTAAAAATTTACAATTGGATTGAGAGAGTTTATATTTACTCCCGATAGCTATCAGGATAAATCATTTACTATTTTATCATTTACCATTGTGTAAAGAGTGTTTAAAGTAAAAAGCCCTGTTTCATTTCGAAACGGGGCTTTTAAATGGTAAATGGTAAATGATAAAATAGTCAATTACTTAATGTCTCCTTCGGCAATGAGGTATTCGGCAATCTGAACCGCATTTAAAGCCGCTCCTTTTTTGATCTGATCGCTCACACACCAGAATGTAAGTCCGTTCGGATTGGAAAGATCTTTACGCAGACGTCCGACATGAACGGGATCTTTTCCCGACAGGAACAAGGGCATTGGATATTTTTTTTCGGCAGGATTGTCAATCATTTCCACACCCGGAGCAATGGCAAAAGCTGCACGAGCCTCTTCAATACTGATGGGACGTTCGGTTTCCAACCATACACTTTCGGAGTGGGCACGCAAAGCCGGAACACGTACACACATGGCACTGACTGCCACATCGGAATGCATGATCTTACGGGTTTCGTGATACATTTTCATTTCTTCTTTGGTATAACCGTTCTCGGTAAACACATCCACCTGTGGAATCAGGTTATAAGCCAACTGATAGGCAAACTTGTTAACCGTAACCGGTTCGCCTGCCAACACCTGTTTGTATTGTAGTTCCAGTTCGTCCATGGCAGCTGCACCGGCACCCGAAGCTGCCTGGTAAGTGGCTACGTGAACCCGTTTGATATGCGAAATATTTTCCAGCGCCTTTAATGCCACAACCATTTGAATGGTGGTACAATTCGGATTGGCAATAATTCCCCGCGGACGGGCTTTGGCATCGGCGGCGTTCACTTCGGGTACAACCAAAGGAATATCGCTATCCATTCGGAAAGCCGAAGAATTATCAATCATTACTGCACCAAATTTGGTTATATCAGCGGCAAATTCTTTAGATATGCCGGCTCCTGCAGAAGTAAATACTAAATCGAAAGGTTTAAAATCGTCGCCGTGCTTAAGCTCTTTCACGGTGATCTTTTCACCTTTAAACTCATAAACACTACCCGCACTGCGCGACGAACCGAAAAGGCTCAAATCAGTCAATGGGAAATTGCGCTCGGCCAACACACGCAAAAATTCCTGGCCCACGGCACCACTGGCACCTACAATTGCTACTCTCATTGGATAAAAATTAAAAAACCCCCAACCCCTAAAGGGGGGTTTCGTGAATAAAATTGAATATTTTGTTCGTTTGTCACTCTATTGCAAATAAATAGTTGCAAAATTAATATACAAGAAAAAAATAATCAATATATTTGTACTTTAAATTCCTTAAAGTCACCGGTTCTGATTATCAGTTCCCCTTTAGGGGTAGGGGTTTCTGAATTTCACTGCAAAAGTAATTCATTTCAGTAGAATTATTGCACACTATGAAGAAATTAGGTCTGTTTTTAATGTTTTTGCTGCCATTTTTTTGTTACGGGCAGGTGAATGAAAGTTTTTCGGATGGAAACTTTATAAATAATCCTTTTTGGACGGGAATGAATTCCAATTTTATTGTCAATCCTTCCTTTCAACTTCAATCGCATGCGGCCGTTACTTCCACGTCTTATCTGTTTACAGCTTCCGAAGCTTTCGACGATGCCGTTTGGGAATGCTGGGTGAAAATAAATTATACCACTTCCTCTTCCAATTATGCTTCCATTTATATAGCTTCCGATAAAAATGACTTGTCGGCAGGATGCAACGGATATTATGTGCAGATTGGAGGTACGAACGATGAAGTTTCGTTGTTTGTGCAGGAAGGAACGAAGAAAACAAAAATTATTGATGGAACGGATAAGCGGACGGATGGAAATCCGGTGGAGATCAAAATAAAAGTAACCCGCGATACCGAAGGGAATTTTAAATTATACAGCAAATTACCTGCAGAAACGGATTTTGTGCCGGAAGGAAGTACACAAAATAATATTATCAAACAAAGCAGCTATTTCGGACTCTTGTATTCCAATACCGGTACCACCGGTTCAGCTTATTATTTTGATGATATCCTTGTAACCGGCAATAAGGCTCCCGACAGGGAAGCTCCCGGCTGGAATGTAATTCAACTGATTCAACCCGATAAGATCCATCTCGAATTTTCGGAAGCAATGGATTTCAACCGGGCAGGTTTTCTTCTTGATAATAATATGGGAAATCCTGTATCGCAAGTCGTTTCAGCGGATAAAACGGCTATTGATCTGAGTTTTTCCACTGACTTCGAACGCGGGAAAATATATACTTTACAAATTGATGGTCTGACCGATCTGGCCGGAAATCCTCTTTTGGAAACTGCTAAAAGCACCGGAATTATTGAACAGAAAGCACAGGGCGATCTGGTACTGAATGAAGTAATGTTCGAAAATCCGCTGAATTCGCTCGAATACCTTGAAATATACAATCATTCCGAAAAGCTGCTGGATGTTTCGGGTCTGGTCTTTACTACACGGAAAACGGATGGAACATTGAATACAGGAAATAAAATACCTTCCGGTACCATCCTGTTGCCTCACGCTTGTCAGGCTTTCTGTTCCGATGCCGATTCGGTTCGTAATTACCACAACTGTCCTGCCGGGAGCAATATAATCAGCACGGGTTGGGCGGCTCTGAATAACGAAGGTACCACGCTGGTACTGACCAATACGGATAAAGATACAATTTATGATGAACTGACCTACCATGTAAAATGGCATCATATCCTCGTCAAAAATCCAAAGGGAGTGGCATTGGAGCGTATTAATCCCAATCTACCCACACAGGATCCGGCATCGTGGCATTCGGCTGGTTCGGAATCAAATTACGGAACACCGGGTTATCAAAACTCCCAGTATCGGGAGATAAATAACACAGCAGAGGCAGAAAAAGCCGTTTGGGTTGACCCCGAAGCTTTTTCGCCCGACAACGATGGTATTGACGATGTTTGTTTTATTCGTTACAAAACGGAGTCAAACGGTTATGTGGCAAATGCGTATATTTTGAATGCGGTCGGGGTAAAAGTTTTTCAATTGGCAGCCAATATTTTACTTTCTTCCGAAGGATTCTTTCTTTGGGACGGTCGGACTGACCGTGGAAAAAATTGCAATGTGGGTATTTATGTGCTTTATTTCGAAATGTTTAATCCGGAAACAGGAGGACGAAAGCAGCAAAAATTACCTATTGTTGTTTCATCTCGATAATTTTGAAATATTAACGTGTTATTATTCA
Organism: Paludibacter sp.; assembly: GCA_028748945.1. Taxonomy (GTDB): domain Bacteria; phylum Bacteroidota; class Bacteroidia; order Bacteroidales; family Paludibacteraceae; genus Paludibacter. The sequence goes on along the minus strand of JAQTOL010000033.1, from coordinate 9,136 downwards.
AGAAATCAGCTATCTTTGCAACGTTTTTTATGACCCTAACCCCTAAGGGATATAAAAACGAAAAACGAACTAAAAAGGTACCCTTTAGGGGTTAGGGGTTTATTTATTTATGGAAAAAGTAAGTTATGCATTGGGCTTAAGTTTAGGTAGTAATTTATTGAGTAGTGGAATTACAACTATCAATTATGCAAAATTAGCCAAAGGGATTCAGGATGTTTTTGAACAAAACGAACCGGAAATAAGTGCTGAAGAAGCTCAGGCTGTTATCAACGGTTTTTTTGAGGAGTTGCAAAATAAAATGAGTGAACAAGGTCAAAGCGCAGGAAAAGCATTTCTGGAAGCAAATGCAGCACGTAGCGAAGTCGTTACGTTGTCCAGCGGATTACAATATGAAGTTATCACCGAAGGAAACGGGTCAACACCTACAGCCTCCGATTCGGTAAAAGTACATTATCACGGAACAACCATCGACGGAAAAGTCTTTGATAGTTCGGTGCAACGCGGCGAACCGGCTACTTTTGGGGTAACCCAGGTTATCAGCGGTTGGGTTGAAGCGTTACAATTGATGCCTGTAGGTTCTAAATGGAAACTTTTTATTCCTTCCGATCTGGCTTATGGTGCTCAGGGTGCAGGGCAGGCGATCCCTCCCCACACAGCTCTTATATTTGAAGTTGAGTTATTAGCTATTGTTTAATCATCATAATTTATTGATTTTAAAATGAAAAAGACATTTTTATTTATCGCGGCCATAAGCCTTATTTTCAGTTCGGCTGATGCCAAAACAAAAAAACCAAAAAAAGGGGTTGAGACCGTACCTGTTAACGTACTAACAAACAATGTTGACTCAATGAGTTATGCTTTGGGATTAAACGTCGGATCGGATTTTGCTAAAAATATCAAAGGTATTCCGGGAGGTAAATATACTATTGATTTAGTCATCAAAGGTTTTACAACAGCCATGAAAGGTGATTCTGCCCAGATGACTTCTGAATTTGCCAATGAATACTTCCGTAATTACATTGCAGAAGCTCAAAAAACAGAAACTGCTGCAAAAAAAGTGGAAGGGGAAAAATTTTTGGCTGAGAATAAAACAAAAGAAGGCGTGATTACTACTCCGAGCGGATTACAATATCAGGTACTGGTTGCAGCCGAAGGCCCTAAACCAAAAGCAACCGATTCGGTAAAAGTAGATTATGAGGGCTTTTTAATTGATGGAACTAAATTTGACAGTTCAGTGGATCGTGGAAAACCCATCGTATTCCCGTTGAATCAGGTTATTCCCGGTTGGACGGAAGGCGTGCAACTTATGTCGGTTGGTTCTAAATACAAATTTTTTGTTCCCTATACCTTGGGTTATGGTGAAAAAGGTGCCGGAAACGGAGCAATTCCAGGTTTTGCCACTTTAATATTCGAAGTGAACTTACTGGGCATAATGCCTGCTGTAGAAGCAAAACCCTCTCAGGTAGCAGCTCCGTCGCTGGAAGCAAAACCTACGATGTTTGATAAAAAAGCCCCTTCCGCTAAAGGAACAAAAAAAACAAAGTAAAATTTCATTTATCAAGGTGCTGATTTCCGGTACCTGAAAAAAAATAGTAATAAAATTCAAAATAACAAATCAAAATGAAAAAACAAAGTATTTTATCGTTGGTGACTTTGGTTGCCATTTTTCTGCTTGCTTCGTGCAATAAATACGAAGCAAAAACTGTGACTTTGAAAACGCAAAACGACAGTTTAAATTACACGCTTGGATTAGCGAATGGTGAAGGCATCAGAACCAATATGATGCAAAAAGACACTTCCGAAAAAGCTATCGTTGCTTTAATGAAAGCAGTTGATAAAGCTTACAAAGAAGAAAGCGACAACAAAGACGAACTGTATAAATTGGGTATGCAGGTTGGAAATTCATTTAAACAACAAAAGGCTAAAGGTTTAATGGGTGACTCTACACTTGCTTTCAACAGTGATTTAGTAAGACAAGGATTGGTAAACGGTTTGAATGATTTTAAAGAAGGCATGACTTCGAAAGAAGCTGAAGCTTATATTCAAAAAACCATGCAGGAAATTCAGGCAAAGAAAATGGGTCAACAACCTCAAATGCCTTCTCAGATGCCGGCACCACAACAGTCAGCTCCTGAATCAGCACCACAACCAGTAAAAAAATAATAGAAAAAATTTTTAAATATACAGAAAAATGAAAAAACTGAATATATTCTTCGCAGTGGCTCTGGTAGCTGCATTTACCTTTTCTTCGTGTAATAGCAATAAAGCTAAAATGCCAACCCTGAAAACTCAACTGGACAGTTTAAATTACGCTTTTGGAGTAGCAAATGGGGCCGGGATTAAACAATATTATATCAAAGGTGATTCTGCACAAAAACAAATTAAATCCTTACTTGCCGGCATGAAAGAAGGCATGAAAGGCGAAGTTGATGAAAAGAATGCTGATTTGATAGAATTGGGAACAAAAATCGGATCTTCTTTAAAAGGTCAGGAAAAATCAGGTTTAATGGGTGACTCTGCTTTAAAAGTAGATATGAACCTGATTAAACAAGGATTGGTAAACGGTTTGAGAAAGTCAAAAGTACAAATGACAGCAGAAGAAGCTCAATCCTATTTACAACGCACCATGCAAGGACTTCAGGCTAAGAAAATCGAAGCACAATTCGGAGCAAATAAAATTGAAGGCGAAAAATTCCTTGAAGAAAATGCAAAAAAACCGGGTGTAATCACAACTGCCAGCGGTTTACAATATGAAATTATCAAAAAAGGAACAGGAAAAATTCCTACAGATACCAGCAAAGTGAAAGTGAATTATCATGGAACACTTCTTGATGGAACCGTTTTTGATAGTTCTGTTGATCGCAAAGAACCTGTTGTATTTGGTGTAAATCAGGTTATAAAAGGCTGGACAGAAGCATTGAAGTTAATGCCTGTCGGTTCAAAATACAAATTGTATATTCCTCAACAATTGGCTTATGGCCCTGCTGCTCAGGGTAAGATTAAACCCTTCTCGACCCTTGTGTTCGAAGTTGAGCTAATCTCAATCGAAAAATAGACCTCCTTCAACTGTAAAGTTGAGGTTGTATAAACAAACAGCCGAAGTGGATTCACTTCGGCTGTTTATATTATCATAAAGAAAGACCCTAATTAAAAAAACAGATCAAATGTCCATTGTTTTCTATTATTTATAGGTACAATCTTTACAATATCATTTATTTTGTATAATTTTGCTGCCTAAATGATAAAATGAAGCAAAGATATTATTTGCTATCTGAAAGTTTTATAAAACAATTCAATATTACGTGACTATGGAAAAAATAGATCAACTGGATCGTAAAATTTTACGAATCATAACTCAAAATGCCCGTATGCCTTTTAAAGATGTTGCCGAAGAATGTGGAGTTTCACGTGCAGCCATTCATCAACGGGTTCAACGATTGATTGACATTGACGTTATTACAGGTTCAGGATACACTGTAAATCCCAAAATGCTGGGATTCCAGATGTGCGTATATATTGGCATCACCCTCGAACGTGGATCCATGTATAAGGAAGTTGTGCAGGAACTTGAAAAAATCCCTGAAATTGTGGAATCACAGTATACCTTGGGAAATTACACGATTTTAATAAAATTATATGCCAAGAATGATGAACATCTGATGGAATTGTTGAATACCCGTATTCAGGAAATTCCGGGTGTGGCAACTACAGAAACACTTACTTCGCTCGATCAACGCATTCGCAGATCAATACCGATTGAGTAAAAATAACCCCTGACCCCTAAAGGGGAAAATGAATAATACACTTCAGTTAGGAGGAAATAAAATATTAAAGACAATCAAATTATTATAGTCCCCCTTTAGGGGCTAGGGATCATTATGGAAACAGTAGTAAGCGGCATACGGCCGACAGGAAACCTTCACCTTGGAAATTATTTTGGTGCCTTGCGCAATTTTATAAGCATGCAGAACGAGCATAACTGCTACTTTTTCATCGCCGATTATCACTCATTAACCACTCACCCTACTCCGGCTGATTTATATGGAAATGTGCGTCAGATTCTGGTGGAATACCTGGCTGCAGGACTTGATCCCGAAAAGGCAACCCTGTACATTCAGAGTGATGTGCCCGAAGTGGCCGAATTGTATTTGTTTCTGAATATGAATGCCTACATCGGAGAACTCGAACGTTGTACATCCTTTAAAGATAAAATCCGCCAACAGCCCGAAAATGTAAATGCAGGTTTGTTGACTTACCCGACTTTAATGGCTGCGGATATTCTGATCCATCGGGCTACCAAAGTTCCGGTTGGGAAAGATCAGGAACAGCATTTGGAAATGACGCGTACAATTGGAAACCGGTTCAACCGGTTATACAATGTTGAATATTTCCCGGAACCACAGGCGTTCAATTTCGGTAACGAGTTGGTGAAAATCCCCGGATTGAACGGAAGCGGGAAAATGGGAAAATCGGAAGGAGAAGGCAATGCCATTTTTCTTGCCGATGAGCCTGAAGCTATCCGGAAAAAAGTTATGAAAGCAGTTACCGATTCGGGACCAACCGAACCGAACCAGGAAAAACCGGATGCTATACAGAATATTTTCCAGTTGATGAAAGTTGTTTCCGCTCCCGAAACACTTGCTTATTTCGACGAGATGTACAATAACTGCAGCATTCGTTACGGCGATATGAAAAAGCAATTGGCACAGGATATGATTGCCTTTACAGAACCTTTCCGTGAGAAGATTAAAGCCATTTCAGCCGACGAAGCTTATGTTTCGAAGGTTGCCCGCATGGGAAAAGAAAAAGCACAGGAAAACGCAGTTAAAACCATACGTGAAGTAAGAGAGATCGTGGGATTTAAACGGTTTTGAATTGCAGGTAGTTTGTAGTAAATATTTTATAGTATAAGAAAAACTTGTTCCTTTTTGGGGACAAGTTTTTTTATTTTAAAAAAAAAGAGGGAATATTAAGCGCAAATATAAAAAACTATATATATTTGCAAATTAATATAATTTACTAGTTATCCACTCTTTTCCACGTTTATTATGAAATCAAACCTGTTAACCGGAAATCGTATGATTTCTTTCCTTCTGATTGTGTTTTTTCTGGGCTTTATGCCAGCGTGTGATAAAAAGCTGAAACCCATCAAAATTGATCCGGCATTTTCAGCTTATGTAATTTCATTTACATCGGGTATAGTTTCAAGTACTGCCAAAGTACAGGTGCGTTTGGTGCAGGAAGTGGCAGATGCTGTTCCCGGGAAAGAATTACCCTTCAATCCTTTTTCGTTTAGTCCAGGGTTAAAGGGACAGGCTAAGTGGCTCGACAAACAAACAATAGAGTTTACGCCCGAAAAATTGTTGCCTTCGGGTGAAATATATACGGTTGATTTTGCCGTTGAGAAGTTTGTGAAAGTTCCTGACAATCTGAAAACCCTGACTTTTCGTTTTCAGGTGATTCATCAGGCAATAAAATATGAGTTTAATGGAATTTCGCCTTACAATATAACTGAAAAGAAATGGCAAAAAATACATGGAATTTTCTACACAGCCGACTTTGCTGATGCAACAACTCTGGAGAAAGCAGTAAAAGCATCCGGAAACGGAACCGATTATAAATTTACATGGAAACACAGCAATGAAGGTAAGATGCATGAGTTCTCTATTGACAGTGTACAACGTAAAGTTGAACCATCGAATATAAAAATTGAATGGAATGGGGAGGATATCGGAGCAAAAGAAAATGGTTCAATCATTTTTGTCATGCCGGGCTTGGATGATTTCAAAGTGATACATGTAAAATCAACCGCTATTCCGAAAACTGTAATTGAAGTGTTTTTTTCCGATCCGTTGAGTAAAATACAAGACATGAACGGGCTGTTTAAATTGAATCCCGCTGCTGATGAAAGTGTGTTAATTGACGGAAATGTTGCCAAAATTATTCCTCAGAAATCAATTGTAGGCAATGTGAGTTTAACCGTTTTTGCAGGAGTTAAAAATGTATTTGAAAAAACACTGGGAAAAGATTTTGTAACGGTGATTCAATTCGTCAGCTTAAAACCCCAGGTTGAATTGATAGGTGAAGGCGTAATTGTTCCTAATACTGATGGAATTCTGTTCCCGTTCAAAGCAGTTAGTCTATCGGCTGTTGATGTGAAAATAATACAGATTTTCGAGAACAATATTGTTCAGTTTTTACAAACCAATCAGTTGAACGGCAATGAAGAAATTAAACGGGTTGGACGGGTAATTTACAGTCAGGAAGTACCGTTGATATCCGATAATCCGATTGATTATAATGTATGGAATAACTTTTCACTCGATTTATCCAAACTCATTGAACCTGATCCGGGAGCCATTTACCGGGTGGAAATTTCATTCCGTAAGAAACATTCTTTGTATCCCTGTACAGGTGACGATGCCAATAAAATGGAGTCCTATGTAGAGGAAAGTGATCCGAATGAAAGTTATAATGATCCTAAATCTTTCTGGGGTTATTACGAAGATGGCTCTGATTATGAAAGTGATGATTATAACTGGAATGAAAATGAGGATCCGTGCAAACCTTCGTACTACATGTATGGAAGAAACAAAGTGGCTCGCAATGTCCTTGCTTCCGATTTTGGAATTATTGTAAAAGCCGGAAGTAATAATGAGTTTTTTGTGGCGGTCACCGATTTAAGAACAACCGAACCGATAAGTGGAGTGGATTTGGAGTTCAGGAATCTTCAAAATCAACCGATGACCACTGCTTCAACAAATTCAGATGGTTTGTGCAGTGTAAAACTGAGCGATAAACCCTTTGTGCTTATTGCTAAAAAGGACAAACAACGGGGTTATCTCAGGTTGGATGATGCGTCATCACTTTCAGTCAGTATGTTTGATGTAAAAGGCGAGGAACTCAAAAAAGGAGTAAAAGGATATATTTACGGCGAGCGGGGTGTTTGGCGTCCCGGCGATTTGATTCATCTGACTTTTGTTCTCGAAGATAAAAACAATGCTTTGCCGGTGAATCATCCGGTAGTTTTGCAGTTGTATAATCCGCTGGGGCAATTATCACAACGGGTAGTCCGGTCGAACAATGAAAACGGTTTTTATAGCTTTAATATACGAACGTCAGGTGATGCACCAACCGGAAACTGGACAGTAAAAATGTTGGTAGGAGGTTCAACCTTTGCCCGTACATTGCGTATTGAAATGGTAAAACCAAACCGGATGAAGATCAATCTGAACTTTCCATCGACGATCTTACACAAAGGAACTACAGAAACCGGAAAATTGCAGGTGAACTGGTTGCATGGTGCTCCGGCTTCTAATTCCAAAGTGTTGATAGATGCTACCGTGGCTTCTGCTAAAACAACTTTTGATGCATATAAAGGATTTGTATTTGACGATCCAACCAAGTCATTTGCTTCACAGGATTTTGAGATATTCAAGGGTAATTTGAATGCAGAAGGAGCGACTGATGTGAGGTTTAAACTGGACCTCGCTGCCGATGCACCCGGCATGGTTGCCGTACAGATGAAAACACGGGCTTTTGATGCCGGTGGCGATTTTAGTGTGGACAGGGAAGTCTTTAAATATTCTCCGTTTAAAGCTTATGTTGGTTTGAAAATACCCGAAGGGAAAGGATGGAACAATGCACTTTATTCAAACGAGAAAAACCTGATTCCACTTGCTTTGGTAAATGAAGATGGGAACCCGATTGATGGCAGGTTGAAGATCGAAATTTATAATGTGTACTGGCGCTGGTGGTGGGATCAGTCAGCCGAAGAAAATATGGCTGATTATATTTCCAGTCAACATGCCAATTTGTTGAAAACCGATTTTATCACGACCCGGAATGGAAGGGCTATGTACGAAATGAATCTGGGAGGAGAATATTGGGGCCGGAAATTAATTCGGGTAACCGATACCAATGGAGGACATAGTTCAGGAGCCGTTTTTTATACTACTTATAAAGGCTGGTGGAGCAATGCCGGAAGTGAGAATCCCGGAGGAGCTGAAATGTTGATGTTCCAGACAGACAAAAAGAAATACAAAGTGGGGGATGATGTTTCCGTTGAATTGCCTGTTACACACAAAGGCCGTGCTTTGATAAGCATCGAAACCGGGAGTAAAGTGATAAAAAATTTTTGGTTTACACCCGAAGACGGAAAATCAAAATTCCATTTTGAAGCAACACCCGAAATGGCTCCGAATATCTATATACATATTTCCTATATTCAGCCACATAATCATAGTAAGAACGATTTTCCTATTCGAATGTATGGCGTTCAGGCGGTAGCTGTTGAAGATCCATCCACGCATCTTAATCCTGTTATTAAGATGAAAAGTGAATTAAAACCCGAAGAAAAATTTTCGCTAACAATTAAAGAATCGGATGGAAAACCAATGACCTGTACTGTTGCGATTGTAGATGAAGGTCTGCTTGATCTGACTCGTTTCAAAACTCCTGATCCGTGGGATGCATTTTACAAACATGAAGCATTGGGAGTGCGTACCTGGGATTTATATAAATATGTGGCAGGTGCATTTACCGGAAAACTAACCGGCTTACTTGCCATTGGCGGTGACGAATATTTGAACAATAAAGGAAAAGAAAACAACAATCGCTTTAAACCGGTAGTTCTTTTCCATGAACCGCTTTCGTTGAAATCGGGTGAATCGAAAACACTCACGTTTACTATGCCGAATTATGTAGGTTCTGTGCGGGTCATGGTGGTTGCGGGCAATAAAGGGGCCTATGGTTCGGCAGAGAAAACAGTTCCTGTAAGGCAATCGCTTATGGTTCTTCCAACTCTTCCGCGGGTGGTCAGTCCGACTGAGATTATAAAAGTGCCGGTTACTGTTTTTGCTATGGATAAATCGGCCCGGAACGTAAAAGTTAGCTTTGCTACCGACAAGAATTTTCAAGTACTCGATGGAGCAACGCGTCAACTCGTCTTCAGTAAACCCGGAGAAAAGCTGGTTGAATTTACGGTAAAAGTAAAAGACCGGATAGCCGAAGGAAAAATTGTGATTACGGCGACTTCGGGTGCAATAAAAGCCTCGTCGGAAACAAATTTGAAAATAAGAATGCCAAATCCACCGGTTACCAAAGTAATTATGGCTACCCTAAAACCGGGCGAAAC
>JAQTOL010000032.1 GCA_028748945.1 Paludibacter sp. | reverse complement strand
CAATGATGTAAAAGTTCAAGTACTCTCAAACGCTACAACTCCAGCCTCCGGTTTGGTTTGGGGTGATGTGGCAGGTGCATTTGATCTGTCGAAAGCTGCTACACCAGCGTTTTTCGAATTAATAGATCCGTTGATGTTACCGACCAAAATTACTTTCAACGTGACGACATTCGATTTGCAATTTGAAGGAGCCACTATAAATGATGGTAAAACATATGTTGGGATGGCTCAAATGAATTATGAAACAGGTCTGGATGCAACAAAATTTACGGGTTATAAGGTGATGAGAGGAACCGGACACTTTAACAATAACGGTCAGGTATTTTTCCGTAACTTGCCTGCCGGTGTGGTCGTTGATAGTATTTTAAATCCTGATTTCTTCACGAAACGCGATGGCAAATATTATTTTATTGGTGAATCCGGTGATTATATGATTCGCTACGATCAAACCGTGGGTTATTTATTCGTTTATCCAACACAACCTGCTTTCCCGAATGGTTTATTCATTGCCGGTTATGGATATGGTTGTCCTTCTGCCACTTATGATTCGCAATTCTATTCAGATTATAATTGGGATGATGAAACTTTACCTCCGGGAGTTTATTATTATATGCCTAAAATTGCAGCCAACATTTACCAATGTACAGTTTATTTACATGTGGACGTTACCGACTTCATTGGTTTCAACTTCTACTACCAAAAAGGCTGGGGTGATGCTCCTACCGGATCAGGTCCCGGTGGAATTGGACAGATCACAGCTGATCAGGTAGCATCTTGTAATTTGGAGAGTTTTGCGTTTGCATCCGGTGGTGTTTGGCGTGATGTAAGTGCAGATGCAAACTTAAGTAAATATCCGTTCACAAATGGTATTTATACATTGCAAATTGATCTTGCTCAACGTAAACTTACAGCAACGTTAGTTAAAGCTAAAAACTAAGTTCGTAGTATTAATGGGCAAAGAACTGAATCTTTGCCCATTATTTTCTTTTTTAATTCAACTGTAAAATATATATTACTTATGAATTTCAATAGGTTACTGATTATCGTTATTTGTTTTGTTTTTATGAGTTGTAATGCAACTCCTGTTGACAATATTGTTCCTGTTGAATCATCTTTGTTTGAGGGACTGCAAACGTTCGATACGGTTTTTTCGCTTATTCCACAGCCCAAGACCATTATTGCTTATAAAAGTTCAATTGATTTAACTTCCATAACTTCCATTTACATTCAAGATGAAAGTTTACGGCCGGTTGCCACTTATTTGGCTTCTACTCTCCCCAATTCCACTCCTAAAATACTGATTGGAAAGACCAAAATGCAACATGCCATCAATATTCTTTTGGAACCAATGTCCAATAATACTGAACATTACAAGTTGGAAATTGCCCCCGACAATATTTCGATTACCGGAACTACCAAACAAGCTGCAATATGTGGGGTGAATACTTTCCGGCAGTTTCTTTCTATCAATGAATTATCAACTGCAAATAATAAGAAATTGAAATGTGTAGCCATCAATGATCAGCCCGACTTTGTTTGGAGGGGATTTATGTTGGATGTGGCGCGGCATTTTTTCACAAAAGACGAAGTGTGCTCCGTGATTGACATGATGGCACAACTCAAGTTAAATAAACTTCAACTGCATCTGACTGATGATCAGGGATGGAGAATTCCGATTGAGGCATATCCCGAATTAATAGATTCAGGTTGGAAACGTCTTCCTGACAAAAATGATACTTATTGTCTGAACATTGCCGGTTACAATCCAAATTTTGTTTTTCCGGCAGATAGATGGGATGGCACACATTATTTTGGAAAATACTCAAAAAACGATCTTGTTGAAATGGTTCAATATGCTGCCGATCGTGGCATTGACATTATTCCTGAAATTGACATTCCCGGACATTCCACAATGGCAATCAAAGCTCACAATGATTTTTCATGTGTAGGCAAAGGTGTCGGTTGGGGAACAGAATTTTCGTATCCGCTTTGTTTGGGGAACGATGATGTATTGACTTATTACAATCATATTTTTGATGAAATAATTCAACTATTTCCTTCAAAATACATACATATTGGTGCTGATGAGGCAGATGCGACAAATTGGGTTAGTTGTCCACGTTGTCAATCGCGTATTTCAACTTTAAATCTAGGAACAATTTCCGGGTTGGAACGTTGGTTTTTGGCTCAAATAGAAAAAAATATCAGGGCAAAAGGTCGTAAAATGGTGGTTTGGGACGATGCACTTCCGTACGTAAGTTCAACGGCTACAATTATGTGGTGGCGTGATTGGATTGGAATAAATACCGCTGTAGGTGGTGCCATTGCCCAAGGATCAGAAGCGGTAATTACCAACTGGGATATTATGTATTTTTCCGGAAATGAAACCAATAACTCACTTTACGATATTTATCACTTGAATTTATATCCAACTTATGGCATTTCCGAAGGACAAAAAAATCTGGTGGTTGGAATGCAAGCCTGTGTTTTTACTGAAAATATTCCGACAATCAATCAATTAAACCTCATGATTTATCCACGTATGTTTGCATTGAGCGAAAAAAGCTGGTACGCCGACAAAACGAACGACGCATTATGGTCAACTTTTAAACCACGATTAAAGCAGTGGTTACTTTATCTAAAAGCACATAATATACCTTACCGGGCAACAAATTTATAATAACAATCGATTTTAAGTCTTTATAATTAGATAGTTGAAACTATTTTGGATATAAATCTCCACATTATGAAACAAGCAAACTCTCGTTTATTGTCTTTGGACGTAATGCGCGGCATCACCATTGCCGGCATGATATTAGTGAATAATCCCGGATCTGACCACAGCATTTATGTTCCGCTTGAACATTCACTCTGGAATGGAATAACTCCAACCGACTTAGTCTTTCCTTTTTTTATCTTTATCATGGGTGCATCCATGTTTCTTTCGTATAAAAAATTCGAATTCAAATTTACCCGACTAACGTTTACGAAATTACTTCGTCGGTCTGTGTTGCTGTTTTTAATCGGTTTGGCTCTAAATTGGCTTGGACATACATACGGTACTTTTAACGAACTGCATAGCTCGGGTCTATCTTTTGTCGATAAATTATGGCAAGCTACCACCGATTTTGAAAACGTACGAATTTTGGGCGTATTGCAACGACTTGCTTTAGTATCATTCTTTGGTTCACTCCTTGTTTTACTGGTTCACGTCAAACGAATACCCTTTTTGATTGGATTTATTCTGCTTTTTTATTGGATTCTGATAGCCTTAACGAATAGTTATGCTGAAACAAATGACAGCATCGTTGCAATAATTGACCGCTTTGTATTGGGAACTTCCCATATGTATTCCGAAGGACTTAGTGATGGCAGCATTATCCATTTTGACCCTGAAGGAGTAATAGGTGTTTTGCCTAGCATTGCACATGTATTGCTTGGTTTTCTGGCAGGTAAAATGATTGCAGAAACGAAAGATAACAACCTGCGAATTCAAAAATTGTTTGTTTTTGGAACCATTATTATGTTTCTTGGCTTTATGCTCAGTTATGGTTTTCCCATCAACAAAAAAATCTGGAGTTCAAGTTATGTTCTGTCAACCAGTGGATTGGCTGCTCTGCTTTTGGGAATATTAATCTGGTTTATCGATATTAAAGGAAACAGACGCTGGAGTGTGTTTTTCGAATCGTTTGGCGTAAATCCGATGTTTATTTATGTTGTTGCCTATCTGATGAATATTTTAATTGGGAATATAGCTTTTATCAATCAGGGGCAATTAGTCTCAGTTTACAGTTATGTAAATACTGAATGGATTGCTCCTGTATTTGGCGATTATTTTGGTTCCTTGCTTTATGCATTATTGTTTGTTGGTATCAGCTGGATGATTGGAAATGTGTTGTACAAAAAGAAGATTTACATTAAGTTATAATGTTCCACCAAATTCTCAAATTCTTTCATTTTCAAATTTTAGTATGCAATTCGATTTAAGTTCAAAAATAACCTTAGAACGCTTACCAGAGCGTTACTATCGACCAACTGATGCCATTGAGACAATACGTCAGACACGTTATGAAAAATTACGCACCGATATTTATAAAACGGAAGGTGACGCTGCACGTGCTATTGCTGAATAAATAGCTATTCTGATTAAACAAAAACAGGGAAAAGGTGAAAAATGTGTCCTCGGTCTTTCTGGTGGTTCTTCTCCTTTATCAATTTACGATGAACTGGCACGCCTCCATTTAGAAGAAAATCTTGATTTTTCAAATGTTGTGGTTTTCAATGTCGCAGAATTCTATGGATTATCTCCCGATAACCAACATTCCAACTCACTTTTATTAAGAGTTCATCTGATAGATAAAGTAAACATCTTAACGGGAAACTTCTATACTCCTGATTCCAGTATTTCACGAGCTGATGTGTCCCGTTTTTGTCAAAAGTATGAACAGGACATAGATCACCTGGGCGGATTGGATTTAGTGGTGGTTAGTGTTGGATTAGTAGGTAATATTGCATACAATGAACCTGGTTCACAAGTAAGTACTTCTACCCGGTTAATGTTGCTTGATAATGAATCGCGTCGTGCTCTGAAACGATTTTATTCTTCAGCAATAGAAGTGCCTGAAGCTTCAATTACCATGGGAATTTCAACTCTGCTGAATGCTTCACAAGTTATTCTGGTGGGCTGGGGAGAACATAAATCGTCGATTCTTAAAGAAGTTATTGAAGGAAAAGCCGATGATAATGTACCCGCGTCCTTATTACAATTACATAGAAATGCAAGTGCTGCCATCGATTTAGGAGCTGCTCAGCAACTTACCCGCCTCAGTCATCCTTGGTTGGTCGGCCCTTGTGAATGGACGGATTTGTTGATTCGAAGAGCAATTGTTTGGTTATGCGAAGAAACAGGAAAGCCCATTCTTAAACTCACTAACAAAGATTATAATCAACATGGTCTGGATGAGTTGTTGGCACTCTATCGTTCGGCATATGATGTTAATATAAAAATATTCAATGATTTGCAACGAACCATTACCGGATGGCCGGGTGGTAAACCCGATGCTGATGATAGTAACCGACCGGAGCGGGCAAAGCCTTATCCAAAGCGAGTAGTGGTTTTCAGTCCTCATCCCGACGATGATGTGATTTCGATGGGAGGAACCTTACAACGTCTGGTTGATCAGTATCACGAAGTGCATGTGGCCTATCAGACTTCCGGGAATATAGCCGTTGGAGACGAAGAAGTTATTCGTTATGTCTCGTTAATGCATAATGTTTTAGAACGGTATGATGTTACGAACAACGCATTGAAACAAAAATATGTTGAGATCCTTCGGTTCCTCAAAGAAATAAAACAACCCGGAGATCTGGACACAGCCGATGTTTTGTTTGTAAAAGCACAGTTACGGCGGGAAGAAGCCCGTTCAGCCTGTCGATTTGTAGGAGTTAAACCTGAAAACATACACTTTCTTGATCTTCCATTCTACGAAACCGGAAAAGTTCAAAAAAACAAACTTAAAGCAACTGATGTAAATATTATTATGGAATTTTTAAAATCCATCGAGCCACATCAAATCTTTGCTGCAGGCGACCTGGCAGACCCGCACGGTACACATAAAATTTGTTTGGACGGTGCATTGGCAGCGATTCAGGAACTGAAAAACGAACCGTGGATAAAAGAATGTCGCATTTGGATGTATCGTGGTGCCTGGGCCGAGTGGGAAATTGACCACATCGAAATGGCAGTACCCATAAGTCCTGAACAATTGCGGAAAAAACGTCATTCAATACTCAAACACCAATCGCAAATGGAAAGTGCTCCGTTTATGGGCGACGATGAACGATTATTCTGGCAACGTGCTGAAGACAGAAATCAGACAACAGCAACACTTTATAATAACCTTGGCTTGGCTTCTTACGAGGCAATTGAGGCTTTTGTTGAGTATAAAAAAGATTTATATTAATGTTGGAAAATCGGATAGTTAAATCTGATATTCTGTATTGCGCTTTCTTTTTTTAGATTTAATCAAGTTAAATACAAATGAAAAAGTAAGAGTTATTTCCCGATACAGAATTTTCCGAAAATATTTCCTAATACTTCATCATTCGAAATCTGTCCTGTAATTTCACCTAAATGGTGCATGCAATCCCGAATATCTTGTGACAGGAAATCACCTGAAATCCCCGATTCAATTCCATCGATTACACGACAAATTGCCGAATGAGCATGTTGTAAAGCTTCAAAATGTCTAACATTGTTTACCACAATGTCACTCTCAGTGATTTCAGGTAACCCGGCCGCTTTAATCAGTGCATTTTGAAGCCCTTCTGTATTGATGCGTTCACGTGCCGAAATATAAATACGTTCGCCTTCAAATTGTTCAAAAAGGAGTCCGAGTACTTCGCGTTCATCCTCTGCAATTTTATCAATTTTATTAAAAACTAAAATGATTTTCTTTCCGACGGCACGCCTGGCTATTCGTTCGGTGAGCCATTCAATATGTTCACTTAATTCAGTACAATCTACTATCCAGAGTACGATAGAGGCTTGTTCGATTTTCTGATAGGTACGTTCTATACCCATACTTTCAATTTTATCTTTGGTATCCCGTATGCCTGCCGTATCAATGAAACGAAAAGTTATACCATTGATGCTGACCGAATCTTCAATCACATCGCGTGTAGTGCCATGAATCTCTGATACAATGGCTTTTTCTTCATTTAAAAGGACATTGAGTAAAGTTGATTTGCCAACATTGGTTTCACCTACTAAAGCAACAGGAATGCCTTTTTTCAGGGCGTTGCCAACCCTGAATGACTCCGATAGTTTTGAAATCAGTTTTTCAATATCGGTTGCTAATGTTTTTAGTTGGTTCCGGTTTGCAAATTCAACATCTTCTTCGTTAAAGTCCAGTTCTAATTCAACCAGGGAAACAAAATTGAGTAAGCGGGTTCGGAGTTTCTGTAATTCATTCGAAAAACCGCCTCGCATTTGGTTCATCGCCATGCGATGTGATGCAACGGATGTAGATGCAATTAAGTCGGCTACGGCTTCAGCTTGCGAGAGATCCATTTTTCCATGAAGAAAAGCCCGCTGGGTAAATTCACCCGGTTGAGCCAATTCACAGCCTTGTTCTAAAAGTAATTGTAAGATTTGTTGTTGAATAAATAGAGAGCGATGGCAAGAAATTTCCACTATGTTTTCACCGGTAAACGAATGTGGAGCACGAAAAATGGTCAGCAATACTTCGTCGATTATTTCTGTTTTTGAGTTGATAATTCTACCAAATAAAGCCGTATTAGCATCAAGTTTTTCTAAGGAAAATGATTCTCTTTGCGAATCGAAAATGACATTGCAGTACTTAAATGCATCGATTCCGGATACACGTATCACAGCAATTCCTCCGATACCGGGGGCAGTTGATATGGCGGTTATGGTTGTGTTTTTTATCATTTCTTTTTCTGATGAATCAGGCTTTCCGGAAAAAATTCTTGTTCAATTGATGATTTTTGGGAAATGATTTTTGCCGGAATACCACCTACAGTTACATTATCGGGAACATCGCTGTTCACGACTGCATTAGCTCCAATAGCAACATTATTTCCAATATTTATATTTCCAAATAGTTTAGCACCCGGCCCAATATATACATTGTCCCCGATTATCGGCACACCGTTATAGTCACCTATAGATGTAGAAGGATGAATCCGGCAATTCTCTCCAATTTTTGCACTTGCACTCACCACTATTGTTCCGTAATGTACAAGACAAAGTCCGGCTCCAAATACATTTTTAGGTATGGAAAACCCCAGTCGTATTGCTAGATGATGATTACTGATTTCAAGAAAAAATAACTGAATCCGGTAAAATATATTTTTACGTTTTACATTATTCAAATATTCTATTTTGCGCAATCTTCTTTGAAACCGCAAACTATCCATCCAGCAATAATTATAAAAGGACAACTTATCCAGTTGATAAGCTTTTAAATCTCTTTCCAAATAATACCGATAGGAGGCTTTGTCAGTTATCATTGACTAATCTTCAATTGATTCATTAATTATTGATTGACTAATTTGAATACAGGTAGAAACTTTATAAATAAAACACAAATGTATTTTAGCCTAAATTCTTTCTAAAACCGTTTTTACCAGTGTTTCAATATGCGTTTTGTAATCGGTCATGGCATCTTCCACCCTGCGATTGGCAATGATGCAGCAAACAGTCATTGCTTTGTGTCCCATTAATTTGGATAATCCCGCAATGGCCGAACCTTCCATTTCATAGTTTGTAATTTTATTTTTTCCAAACCTAAAACTTTCAATTTTATCGTTGATCTGCATATCGGCCAGATCAATGCGTAAAACACGACCCTGAGGTCCATAAAATCCGTTAGCCGAGATGGTTACGCCACGAAGCATGTCGTCTTTTCCTATCCGGTTAATTAATTCAGTATCTGCATTTACAACGTAGGGAGCAGCCAGTTGAGGATTCCATTGCAAATGTTTTTTCATGGCTTCCTCAAATTCGAGGTCGCTCACCGAGTCACGACCTGCATAAAAATTTAGCATACCGTCAAATCCAATGGATTTTTCGGAAATCAAAAAGCTTCCCAGCGGAATTTCGGGTTGCATACCACCGGAAGTCCCTATTCGGATTATGGTCAACTGTCGGAAGCCGGCTTTCTCTGTGCGCGTTTCAAAATCAATATTTGAGAGTGCATCCAATTCATTCATTACGATATCAATGTTGTCTGTACCGATACCGGTAGAAATAACTGAAATCCGTTTACCTTTGTATGTACCTGTAATTGTGTTGAATTCACGACTTGAGACAGAACATTCCTGCGTGTCGAAATTGGAAGCGACTAAGG
Organism: Paludibacter sp.; assembly: GCA_028748945.1. GTDB lineage: Bacteria > Bacteroidota > Bacteroidia > Bacteroidales > Paludibacteraceae > Paludibacter. The sequence goes on along the minus strand of JAQTOL010000032.1, from coordinate 5,356 downwards.
CCACACGACCGGGATCACCCACCAGAATGACATTGTCTGCCAGTTGATCAGGTTTTATATGTAAGTGGAAAATACTTCCATCGTTATTTATGATTAATTCTGATGGTGGGAAGTGTTTCATAATAATCGGTTCATTTATTGTAAAATTCTGTCATGGTGAAAAACCACAAATATACACTTTTTTAATTAAATGTGCAATATCTAAAGATCGTATTTACTTTAATGAAATGCTGTATTGAAATGGAGATTAAAATTACTTAAGAAGTCATTTGTCAGTAGGATAGATAGTTGATTCGTGAACTATCTCAATTGTTTATTCCTTTACTTCATCAATACATTTTCTCACAAATTCGAAACGCCCGTAATCCTGATGAACTAAAGCATCATTCCAAAAAATTAAATCAATATCGATTGGGATGATACCTGATGTTTTACTTTCGGAAGTTCTGCCATGTTCCTTTTCTATGCTTTTGAAAATGGCTCTTGTTTCTTCGAAGTTCTCATTTGTATAAAGTTTCAATGCCATGTTGTGAAAATCATGTATGTATTGTTTTCCAAATGGTTTTGTTATCAGAATTGAACTTTGTTTGATAATATCAAATCTGGATTCCAGTTTTTTGTATGCCTGTGATAGATTCTCTTCAGCATTCGAATTGCTTCCCAACATTACAAGTACACTGTTCATTTAGTATGGAATAATATTAGTTTGTTAATTGGGCAGGTTTAAGTTTCCAATGATTATCACGGTAAATGTATTAATTTTGATTGTAACAAACAAAAAAGCTGAAGAAAAATTTCTTCAGCTTTAAAATTTTGTTTATGCTTTCAGTGATTACTATTAGTGGAAGCACATTTCGCTTAATAACGATAGTCTTTTAATTGCTCTTGCAATCTTTTACGAGCCAAAAATATCCGGCTTTTTACAGTTCCGATAGGCAAATTCATCTTTTGAGCAATTTCTTCATATTTAAATCCCTGTATATGCATGGAGAAAGGGATACGATACTCATCGGCAAATGAAGCAATGCTGTTTGTGATTTCACGAATGGCATAAGAACCTTCAGGGCTATCAAAACCTGAATTTTGAGGTAAATTCAAGTGATATAAATCTTCAGTTCTGTCTACAACAGTTTGATTTCTTACAATTTTTCGGTAGTTATTTATGAAAATATTTTTCATAATTGTAAGTACCCAACCTTTAAAGTTTACATTGTCAACAAACTTTTCCTGATTATCCAACACTTTCAAAGTCGTTTCCTGTAATAAGTCTTCTGCATCATCACGATTTAGCGTAAGTGAAAAAGCAAAGTTTCGCATATTACTCTGTAATGCGACTAATTCATTTTCAAAGTGGTCGTTTTTCATATTGTTATTGTTTTTTGTGTGAATAATTTAAACCTAGCTATCGTACTAAGTTGGTTTTTTCATCTAAAAACGAATTCTTTTTGAAAAATACTTTCTGAAATAGAAACAAGTAAATGATTGTCAGTTGTCTATACTGAAGAATGAAAAACAAAGATCTCTTTCTAAAATATTTAGTTCTAGATTTCGATACAAATATACAGGAAATATTTTATTCTTTCGTATATTTGACAAAAAAATAAATGCAAAATGAGAAAAATATGCATTCTTTATATAATTGTAACAGTTACAATTTTCATGCCTGAATTATTTGCTGCAGAAAGACCTCAAACTATCATCTTTACAATTGATTTGAAGAAAGAAATCGGTAGTACAACGTGGATTTATATTCAAAAAGGTTTTGAACAGGCAAAAGAATCCAACGCCAATGCCATCCTTATTCATATGAATACCTATGGAGGTGAGGTTTTGTATGCGGATTCAATAAGGACAAAAATTTTGAACAGTAAATTGCCGGTTTATGTGTTTGTGGATAATAATGCTGCTTCGGCAGGGGCATTGATTGCAATTGCCTGCGATAAAATATTTATGCGACCCGGTTCAAGTATAGGTGCTGCTACAGTTGTAAATCAAAATGCAGAAAGAATGCCCGATAAGTACCAGTCGTATATGCGCGCTACCATGCGTGCTACTGCCGAAGCTCACGGTAAGGATACAATTGTAAATGGAAATGACACTACCTACCAATGGAAACGCAATCCGTTGATTGCGGAAGCCATGGTGGACGACCGTACTGTTATTCCAAATATAATCGATTCCGGAAAAACGTTGACATTTACTGCCCAGGAAGCAATTAAATACGGTTATTGTGATGGTTTAGCCGAAAATATGGAGGAAGTGGTTGAGAAACAACTTAATTTTAGTTCATACAAAATAATTGCTTATGAACCATCGGTATGGGATAATCTGAAAGGTTATTTGATGAACGGGGTATTCCAGAGTTTTCTGATTATGTTTATTATTGGTGGCATTTATTTCGAATTGCAAACGCCGGGTATCGGTTTTCCACTCGGATTGGCAATAACGGCGGCTTTATTATATTTTGCTCCTTTGTATATCGACGGACTTGCCGCTAACTGGGAAATACTTATGTTTATCATTGGTCTGGTATTGTTAGGATTAGAACTCTTTGTCATTCCCGGGTTTGGAATTGCCGGAATTTCCGGCATTATACTTATTATGGCCGGGTTAATATTGAGTTTGGTAAATAATGTTGTTTTCGATTTTGAAAAAGTTCAATCAGGTGCTGTTGGTGAAGCACTGTTGACGGTAACTGCAGGAATGGGGCTGGCATTCGGAATGATAATTTATCTGAGCAATAAAATCGGGACTAAAGGGATTTTTCGAAAAATGGCTTTGAACACAACGATGGAAACAAAAGAAGGATATATTGGTGTTTCAATGACAGAACTTAAATTGGTAGGTAAAACAGGAATTGCTGCTACCGTTCTGCGTCCGTCAGGAAAGGTAAGCATAAATGGAGTCAGTTATGATGCCGTTTCCGATCAAAGTTTTATCGAGAAAGGTACAGCCGTACGGGTAATTCGGTACGAAACCGGGCAGATTTATGTGGAGGAGATAAAATAATATAAAAAGGCACTATTTACTTAATTTGCTAATATACTGTTTTTGAAAAGTGAAACAATACTTAAATGATAGTCACGTAAATAAAAATATCAAATTTCTATATAAAACAGTATATCAGCAAATAAGCAGTTCTATTGAACGTGTTTCTCAGCACAATAGGATGATCGTACGAGTGGAGCACTCTCTACAAATTTAAATCCTTTTTTTAATCCGATCAGTCTGTATTCTTCAAATTTCTCAGGTGTGATATATTCAGTTACGGTAATATTCTGACGGGATGGTTGCATGTATTGTCCTATAGTCAGAATAGTACAACCAGCTGCTAAAGCATCGTCCATTAAAGTCAGAATTTCTTCTTCTCTCTCGCCTAATCCCAACATAATTCCGGTTTTTGCAACAATATTTTTCGAAGCTATATGAGCCAGTACCGATAAACTTGTATCGTACTTAGCTTTGGAACGTATTTCCGGTGTAAGCCTGCGTACGGTTTCCAGATTATGGGAGATAATATTGGGTTTTTCGGCAATAACCCGATCAACCAAAGCAGTATTTCCGCTGAAATCAGGTATCAGAACTTCTAAGGTTGTATTTGGGTTCACTCTTTTAATCGCTTGTATTGTTGCCGCCCAATGTGATGCCCCCTGATCGGGAAGTTCATCCCTGTCAACAGAAGTCACGACAGCATGTTTCAGATTCATTAGGTGAATAGACTCCGCCACTTTTTCGGGTTCAAGGGGATCAACAGCGAGCGGACGACCGGTAATTACATTGCAGAATTTGCAGGAACGGGTACATATTTCGCCCAGAATCATAAAGGTAGCAGTTCCCTTATTCCAGCATTCGCTCATATTCGGACAGCGACCACTGGCGCAAATGGTGTGTAATCCATGTTCTTTTACTATATTATTTAAGTGTACAAATTGTACATCGCTCTGAAGTCTTGTTTTTAACCACTCGGGTTTGCGTAAGTATGTCATAAATTATTTTAGAAAATTAGGAGTACAAAGGTACAAAGAAGATTTGAGTAAAGGGATAACGCACATCGATAGATGTATGAAGTTTAAAACAAGATATTCGGGTTAAAGTTGTAAGATTATGAATATATTCAAATTGAGATTAGTAATCAATATTTCAAATTTATGATTAATAGCATGTTATGATTGGATCAATTTCATATAATAGAATTATTTTTGAACTTGTGCATTATTTTGATATTATAAAATTAAAATATGTATATTTGTGTGCAAATTAAATCTATCAAAATATTGTGTTTAAAATATGCAATAATCTGGATAAATAAGCTGACTGTTTATATAGATATTTCATTTTCAAATTGTAATATTATAATAAATCATGAAAAAAATTTTAATAACAATATTCGTATTGTTAATTTCATGCCACCATATTTCAGGACAATTTTCTCTTTTTGGACCGGGTTCTTTAAAACTTATCGAAAAAGCTGAATTTGCTGATGCTGAGAAGAAAATTAATAAAGATTTATTGAAAACACCTGATGACATTGAAACAAATTATGCCATGTCACTGCTGTTGGCTCAACGAAATTATACTGGTTATAATACGGAAAAATCCTACGAATATTTGACTAAATGCATCAGACTTTTTGAAAATGTAAAAGGAGAAAATGAGCTGAAGAAATTAAATAAAATACCAATTAATCAGACTGTTTTCTTGAATTTAACAGACACAGTTTGCCGGCTTGCAATGGAAGATGCCCTTGCAAAAAATAATTTGGAAAGTTATGGCAAATATCTTGATTATTACAAAACTGCACCGGAAAGTTACAGAAAAAAAATAATTGAAAACAGGGATGTTTCTGCATACAAAATTGCCTGTGATAAAAATTCACTGGAATCATTTGAATACTTTATTTCCAACTATCCTGATGCAATTCAATATGTCGATGTAATATCAAAACGGAATGTGTCAGCGTTTCAGAAAGCCAGACAGACAGATAATATTGACAGTTATAAAGATTTTGTTATTCGGTATCCGAGTGCTAATGAAGTCATGCTGGCATGGGATAGAATTCATGAACTGGCCTTTTCACAGGCTGAAAAAGAAAATACTTCCGCTTCCTATAAAAAATTTCTTACCGATTATCCTTATTGTAAGCAATTCTCTCAGGCATCCGGCCTGTATGATAAGAGACTCTATGCTGAAACTATAACTTCAAATGACTGGAATGATTATCGCTTATTTGTAGAAAAGTATCCAACTAATTCCCTGAAACAGGTTGCACTGGATAGTATATATTCTATTGCTACGAAAACAGAGAATCTTGAGGTTTTGAAATATTGTGTGGATAATTTTAGCGGAATGAAAAGAA
>JAQTOL010000031.1 GCA_028748945.1 Paludibacter sp. | reverse complement strand
AAATCAGACTAATTCGATTTTTACGATACAAAGTGATGCTCATTTTTTCGATGCCCCTTACCTGCTCGAAGATGATAAAACTTTTTTAGGGAAACAACCTTTCAGAACCTATACCGGCATGAAATACCAAGATGGTTTTTCCGATCATTTGCCCGTTTATGCAGATTTCTGGTATTGAAACATAAAAGAGAACTGAAAAATCTGAATTAAAATTTAATATTAAATTATTAACGCAAAATACTGTCTTTTAGATATCTCTACGGAGATGCAGAAGGCTTAAAACTTATGGATATTCAACTATTTATACCTTGTTATATTGACCAATTATATCCTGAAACCGGATTTAATACGATCAAGGTTCTCGAAAAAGCAGGTTGTCAAGTACATTATAATCCCGAACAAACCTGTTGTGGACAACCGGCATTCAACAGCGGATACTGGAAAGAAGCATCAAGTCTGGCAGAGAAATTTCTCTCCGATTTTCAACCGGATATGCCCATTGTTTCCCCATCAGGTTCTTGCTCGAGCTTTGTCATTCATCATTATCACAAATTATTAACTGAAAAACCTGATTTGTTGCTACAGCACGAAAAAATGAAAAATGGGATTTACGAACTTTCGGATTTTCTGGTTAACAAATTGAAAATTGAAAACCTAGGGGCAAGTTTTCCACACAAAGTTACTTTTCATGATTCCTGCTCCGCTTTACGTGAATATGGTATAAAAGACGAGCCTCGTAAGTTGCTGGCACAGGTTGCCGGGTTAGAACTTATTGAAATGGAAGAATGCGATACTTGTTGTGGATTTGGTGGTACATTTGCTGTAAAGAACAAATCGATCTCAGTAGCCATGGCCGAAAACAAAGTCAGAAATGCATTGAATACGGGTGCTGAATACATTATCAGTACCGAAGCATCCTGTCTAATGAATATCAATGGCTATATTGCCAAACATAAACTGCCTATTAAAGGGGTGCATCTGGCAGATATTCTTTCCGCAGGTTATTGATTAGCTGGCTGATAGTAGTCTAGCAGTTAACTGGTTATTTCTCAATGCACAAACCAACTAATTAACCAATCAACCAATTAACTAATTTCACTTACACATGAGTAACCAGCATAGGTGTATCCGAGTGTAATACCATTTTATAAGCTAAACTTGGATTGAAAAGCCGCATTAAGAAATTTCGCCGACGTGAGTTGAAAGCCAAAACATCAATTTTCTGATTGAGTAAGTATTTATCCAGCAGTTTCAATGTATCTGACGAACCCAGCAAAGCATAATTAGTTATTAAATTCGGATAATGGCTTGCAAAATAGGCTTTAATTCCTTCCAGCATCACTTCATTCCATGCTTCATTTTTGTTGGAAGCATGAATAAAGAACATTTCTAATTTATCGGAAGTAAGAAGTGAAATGACCCTATCAATCGCAATCAAATCTTTTTGATCAAAATTGGTGAGAAAAGCCACCCGATGAATATCGTCCGGTGATTGTATGGTCATTTGAGCAGGTACAGCAAAAATTGGGGAGGCACAGGAGTCCATGACTTCAGCACAAACGCTGCCGATTAATTCATTCGTAAGCTTCTTCCCCTGAGTCCCCATCACTACCAAAGCCGGATTGTGTTTTTTGCAATAATCCAAAATCTGATCTTCAGGAACTCCTTCTTTCAATTCAAAAGTGAAAGGGATATTCGGAAGTTCTCCTCTGTCAATGCGGGCATGAATCAAATTAGATAAATTATCTACATCCGCATTGGCTGAACTTATTATTCTGCGAAGTAATTCACCATCGCTGATACTGTAAGTACTCACTTCATTGTTCGATGAAATAGTAAAAGCGGGGCTAAAATAAACGTACATAAATACCACTTCTGCAGCTAAAACATCAGCAAAATGAAATCCGAAATCAGTAATTTTTTCAATTTGATCCGAAAGATCGATGGGAATAAGCACTTGTTGGTTGGCACTTTTTGTCTGTTCCTGTTCCCAGGCACTTTCCATTTCCTCAACAATTTTCAATGCACGGGGCAAATCACTTTCTTTAATACGAACACGCACCCCAACAGCCATTTCGGGATGTTCAAGATTTAAATTATGAATGGCTGTTTCAATTCCGTTTTCTTCGAGAACAGCTTTGATCATATTAGCCCGTTGGTAAGTGCGGATGGCGAGTGTAACTAGTTTATCTTCCATAATATATAGTTTATTTGATTAGTTTACAAATCATTATCAGATTATTGATTGTAAAAATAAAACAGTTCAATCACGGAGTAAAGGTAATGATTTTAATGATTTAGTAGAATCTTTTTTGGCAATATTTTCCAAAAAACAGAAAAATGCCCTATATTTGTAAAATATATTAAATACTAAAAAAGCCATGAATCCAAAACTCAAAAAATCCCTTGGCATTGGAACACTTATCGTCTTGATAGTGTTCACCGGTTGGTTCTTTTTCAAATTTTATTTTGTTTTTGGAGAAGGTGTGAAAGCAGGCGAACTGAATTATTTTGTGCACAAAGGTTATATGTTTAAAACCTTCGAAGGAAAAATGATTCAACCCGGATTTCGGTCACAAACTACAGGTACTATTCAGTCTTATGAGTTTGAATTTTCAGTGGAGAATAAAGCTGTAGCCGATTCTTTAATGCGTTGCAGTGGTAAAATGCTAGAACTGCACTACAAGGAGTATTTAGGAGCGGTGCCCTGGCGTGGTGTAAATAAGTTTGTGGTGGACAGCATCGTTTCGGTTAAGAATAAAGATAATTCCGGAAAATAATCGAAATTTTCTGCCGACATACTAATTTTCTCTCTGCATCAACAAAAAAATCATTGATTTTTGTAGCTATTTTCTTTCCTGTTGTTTAATTATTTACCTGTAAATGAGTCTTTATTGACGTAGGTGCATAAACAGCACTACATGCGTCATTTCAAAAAAAATCACTACTTTTGCACAAACAGAAAAAAATCAGTCGACTGAGTATTCACTAAATCGCATTTCATTGGAAACGCACTTATTATTTGTGACTTTTGGAGGAATTACAGTTCTTCCTATAACATTTGCAGCAATTGTATCGCTGGTATTGAGCATCTTTCTACTGGGTTGTTCAGCGTTAATTTCCGCTTCGGAAGTTGCTTTTTTTTCACTCGACCCGCAGACCTTGAATGAATTAGAAGAAAGCGAGAAAAAATCAGAAAAAAATATTCTACATCTTCTGGAAAGCCCTCAACGCTTATTGGCAACGATACTCATTGCAAATAATCTGGTCAACGTTGCCGTAATTCTCTTGCTGACCCATTTTACAAATACCATTTTGAATTTTGAAAGTGCACCAGTCCTTGGATTTATTTTTCAAGCCGTCATCATTACGTTTTTACTGTTACTTTTTGGCGAAATCACACCCAAAGTGTATGCAACCCAATTTGCAAAAAGTACAGCAAATTTCACTGTGTCCTTATTGACAAAACTGGAGAAACCATTTGGTCCTTTTGTTTCGTTATTAGTTAATTCAACTTCGATCGTTAATACACGACTGGCCAAACACAGCCGGTCAAATATTTCGATGGATGAATTGTCGCACGCACTGGAACTTACGTCGAACAGTAAAGATGAGGACACAGACATCCTGGAGGGGATTATTAATTTCGGGAATATTCAAGTCGACGAAATAATGACTTCCAGAGTTGATATGGTGGATGTTGATATAAAAACGAATTACAGACAATTATTGGATCTGATTATCAAATCTGGCTATTCACGCATACCGGTCTATGCGGGCACTCGCGATAATATTAAAGGATTGCTTTACAGCAAAGATCTGTTGCCACATTTGGATAAACCTGCCACATTCCGCTGGCAAAGTTTGGTACGACCAGCTTATTATGTACCGGAAACAAAGAAAATTGATGATTTGCTAAATGAATTTCAGGAGAATAAGGTGCATCTGGCGGTGGTCGTTGACGAATACGGTGGGACTTCGGGAATAATTACACTGGAAGATATATTGGAAGAAATTGTTGGCGATATTAGCGACGAATATGATAATGATGAAGAATTATTCACTAAAATTGATCAACACACTTTTATTTTCGAAGCAAAAATACAACTAAATGATTTTTTCAAAATTGCTGAAATTGAAGAAGAAGATTTTGTAAAAGTAACCGAAGAAGTTGAAACATTAGCCGGGTTGATTCTGGAACTGAAAGGCGATTTCCCTGCCAAAAATGAACGTATTGACTATGGACGTTATGTTTTTGAGATTGTGGCGGCTGATAGTCGACGTATAAAAAAAGTAAAATTGTTTATCAAAAATGACTTCAGCAAAGAGAACGAATAAGGTCTGTGCTATATGTTTATGGGTAAAACAACCTGAATAACTCAACATTACACAGCTATCTGAAATAAAATATTAAAATGCTACATAGATTATCCAACTTACTGATTTTTTTGTCCATTTCAGGTCTTTTTGGGTCTTGTTCGGAAGTCCCGATTCCTCGTCCTTATGGATATTTCAGGGTAGATTTACCCACTCCTGTTTATCGTAAAATCGACACGTTGAATCTCCCTTACCGGTTTGACTTGCCTGAAAATGTAAAAATTATAAGCTGCAAAGCGATCAAAAAAGATAACTGGATTGATTTATATTACCCAAAACTGAATGCCACCATATATTGCAGTTATAAACCGGTTAATGGCAATCTGATTGATTTATTGGAAGATTCAAGAAAAATAGTGTACAAACACAGTATACGTGCCGATGGTATCGGAGAAAAAGCATTTGACAATCCTAAAAATAATGTACACGGTATTCTTTATGATTTGAAAGGCAACACAGCTTCATCGGTACAATTCGTTCTCACGGACAGTTTGCACAACTTTTTCAGGGGTGCTTTGTATTTCGATAATGTTCCAAATAAAGATTCTATTGCGCCAATGTCTGATTATATTCGCAATGACGTAATCAGGTTGATGGAAAGTTTTGAATGGAAAAAATAAAAATTAAACAATTACAGACAATAACATGTATTGTTTTATAACAAAAGAATATGCCGACGACAAATTTCAAAACAGAAATTTCATTCACCGGAGCCAATATATTGGTTTTGGAAATAGACGAAAGTGCTGATGAATTGTTGACAAAGTTTGATCAAATTGAGTTCTATTCGGATGAATACAATAAAATCAGTTCTGAAAAACGGAAACGGGAATTTTTGGGCGTAAGATTGGCTTTGAAAGAATTGTTGGGGACGAATGTAATGGTTTCTTATGATAGCAATGGAAAACCCTGTTTACAGGATAATAGTTATCATATTAGCATTTCACACAGTGGGAATTGGATAGCCGTAATAGCACATCCAACACGGGTAGTAGGGATTGATATTGAATGTCCGAGTGATAAAATCCAAAAATTGTACACCCGTTTTTTAAGTGAGAAGGAGCAGGAAGATCTTTCACAGGGGAAAAACCTGAAGCAGTTACAATTAGCCTGGTCGGTAAAAGAAGCATTATATAAAATTATTGGAAAAGAAGCCGTTGATTTTGCCAAACAATTACAAATTTTCCCGTTCGAAGTGAAAACGGAAGGTGAAATAAATGCAAAACACGTGCTTACTGAAAAGCATTACAAACTATCATATTATCAAACTGACGCGTACACTTTAGTGTATTGCCTTGTTTAAAATCTTAATTATGAGAACGATATTTAGAAATATTCTATTCAATCGCGAAGCCAACCGAAAAATGTTGGCAGTTTTACTGGATCCCGATAAATGTTGTGGAAGGATTTTATCAGCAACAATTTCTGCATTAAAAACCGATTTACCTGATTTTATATTTGTTGGTGGCAGCCACACATTGGCTTCAACAGACACATTTATTGATTTACTAAAAGAAGAAACCAAAGGAAAAGTTGTTCTGTTTCCTGGCAATGCAGCCCAGTTCAGTACAAGGGCCGATGCCTTGTTATATCTTTCATTAATTTCGGGAAGAAATGCAGAGTTTCTTATTGGTCAGCATATTACATCATCTGTTGCCATAAAAAAATCAAATATTGAAGTTATTCCAACCGGATATATCTTGATTGATGGAGGGAAACCAAGTTCTGTAGAATATATCAGCAACACAAGATCAATCCCGCGTGACAAAAAAGAAATTGCTTTATCATCAGCCGTTGCAGCAGAATTGCTCGGAATGAAAATGGTTTATCTGGAAGCAGGAAGCGGAGCAAATTTCCCCGTGCCTACTGAAATGATTGAATGTGTTAGTGCCGGATTATCTATTCCGCTTATCGTGGGTGGAGGTATAAAAAACACGACACAACTGAAAGAGGCATTCGATGCCGGTGCAGATATGGTAGTTGTCGGGAATATTTTTGAAACGAATCCGGAAAAAATATCTGATTTTTTGGCTTGTACACGCTCGTATAAAATTGAAGAATAAAGATTTTTCAATTTTTGTTTTTGTTCAACGTAATTTGTTCTTCTCAAAATGAGGACCGACAATACGAGTAAAAAATATTAACGAAAATACTACAGCAAAGGCACTTACCAGAAAAGCCAGTGGAAACCCACCTCTTGTGTCGGCTATCCGTCCTCCGATTATTAATCCTAAACCGACACCGATATCCCAACTGGTCATATATGTCGAGCTGGCTGTAGCCCGCCGGTTATGAGGGGCGAGATTCACGAAAAGCGTATTGTAGGCAGGAAACATCATGCCGTATCCAATGCCCAAAAGCAAAGCAACAGAATAAAAAACGGGAATAATGAGAAATGATTGATGAATAATCTCAAAACGTTTTAATCCCGACAGGGCAAAAACTGCAATCAGGCAAAGAAAAGTACCGATACTTATTACTTTCACCAAACTACCCTTATCCACTTTTTTACCGGCAAGAATTCTTGACCAGACCAAACCAAAAGCCATGAGTGTAAAGAAAATTCCAATTCCACTGCGAATTCCTAAGTTTTCACCGTATAATGCTACATAAGTTACCACCATCCCATAAGGAATTCCCATAAGTAACAGGCTCAATCCCGCCAGAAATCCTTTGAACAGGAAAAACCGATCAAAAGCCATCGGTTGTTTGATACTTCTGTCCGACATATCTTTCGATTTAATGGTCGATGTAAACAAAAAACCGATCAAACCACTAATAATAGCAGTATAAAAGATGGCATCGAAACTAAAATGATCAAGCATAAATAAGCTTGTCATAGGACCAATTGCCATAGCCAGATTATTGGCCACGCCAAAGTATCCCAAGCCTTCACCTCGTCGCGAAGAAGGCATTATATCCACAATCAGACTATTACCCGCCGTGGTTACAAAGCCAAATGTAAATCCGTGCAAAATTCTGAAAAACAAAAAGATTCCGATCAGATTGGCAAGCGGATACCCCACAAAAGTAAGTACAAACAACAAATAAGCAACCACATAAATGGGTTTCCGGTTAAACATATCGAGTACAAAACCCGCGAATGGACGAATGAGTAAGGCCGCCAATGTGTAACTGGACAAAATGACACCAACCAGTGTGGTTGATGTATGAAATTCCTGAATAAGATAAATAGGGAAAATCGGGACCAGTAAATAAAAAGAAAAAAAAAGCAAAAAGTTCCCTATACAAGCGCTTATAAAGCTTCGGGTCCAGAGTTTTTCAACTTTTTGCATAATACTAAATGGGATATGGTAAAAAATAATTTTATAAGATTATTTATTTTGCAGGACTTGTCGAAATTCGGTCGAAAAACGGATTTTTCGATAAAGCGCTGATCGGAATTCCGTAAATATTACTACAACCGGGCATTAAATCCAGTTCCTGAGCAACACGTCCCACAGAAAACATAACCCGGCTATCCACCCGATGATCGGCAGCAACAGAACAGGCAGAGCCAATGGCAATTCCAACATCAACTGAATTGAGAGAACAAGGGATGGCTGGAAATAGTTGTTTCTCAGCACAAGTCTGAAAACCACAATAACCGCAATTCAGATTATGAATCTGTTGTTTCGTCCCAATCAGAACTATAGCTTCTGCGTGCAGGATATTCGCTGCATCGCGCATCACAAATTTCAATCCGCTTTTTGAAGAATACGCCAACATGGCTTTGGATAATTCAATGATATCTTTACCCGTAAGCATTGCCACTTCTATAATATCAAATCCTTTGCCCTTCGGTGCAGTCCGCGCTGCTGTCATCATTTCGTTTGCTACAAGTAACAATCTTTCACTGCGTGTATCCCGTTCGTTTGTAATCATAATATGAAAATATTACCCCAAACCCCTAAAGGAGCTTAAGACTTTATAGTTGGAATTTTAAATAAAAATACAGGATAAGAAACTAAACTATTTCCCCCTTAAGGGCTAGTTGTTAGGTGTTATATTCTTTTATCTTACTCAATATCAATTTTTCAATTAACCCGTTCGATGCCACAATTTCTCTTCCAAAAAGGAAATCAGATTCTCCTTTATAATCTGTAACCGTTCCACCGGCTTCTTTTACAATCACTGCTCCGGCAGCAACATCCCAGGGTTTAAGATCGTATTCCCAAAATGCATCGAATCGCCCGCAAGCCACATAAGCTAAATCGGTGGCAGCTGAACCCAACCGTCGAACTCCTCGGGCATGAGTCATGGTCCATTTCAAAATTTCCATATAAACTTCTAACTTACTAAAATCATTATATGGAAAACCCGTTGCCAATAAAGCATCATGAATATCACCCCGATCGGAAACGTGAATAGATTGTCCATTTAAGTAAGCTCCACCATTTTTCCATGCATAGAAACATTCATCACGACCAACTTCATAAACAACGCCAAGAACCAGTTCTTCATCTTCCAACAAACTAATACTGACCGCATAAACCGGAACTCCCTGAATGTAATTCGTGGTACCATCCAGTGGATCGATCACCCAATTATAATGTTCACCCTGCTTCGAATTTGTTCCTTCTTCAGCAATAAAACCTGATTCCGGCAATAAATTTTGCAATTGTTCGATAATTTGCTTTTCAGATTCTTTATCCACGTAACTTACCAAATCGTGCAAGCCTTTCGTTTCAATTTTTGAACTGTCAAAACTCCTACGTTCGTCAGCCATAAATTTCCCTGCTGAACGGGCAATTTCACAAGTGGCAAGTGTAAGTTGTTGGTATTTTGTTTTCATAATTTCTGACCATTGAATTCAAACTTTTCCTAGCATTTTAAGAAAAACGATATTTTTCATATTTCAAAAAAGGATTACAAAGTTAGAGTTTTATAGTTTAATTAGCAAGTGAATAAAAAGATAATTCTCTAATTCTCTCAAAACTAATTTATTTATATAAATTTGTATCATTATTTTCGACTTATCGATTCTTTTGTCGTATTATAATTATACAACATTACAACTAATGGATCAATCAACAATTAACGGTTTAATAGTTTTGAGTAAGCGAAATGATGAAAAAGCATTTCGGAAAATTGTTGAATACTATCAGTCAATGGTTTATTCATTAGCCTTTCGGATTTTATGCAATGAAGAGGATGCGAAAGATCTGGTACAGGAAACTTTCATCCGGGTCTGGCAACATCTTTCAAGTTTTGATAGGAATAGAAAGTTCAGTACATGGCTTTATAAAATTGCCACAAATCTATGTCTGGATAAACTTAAATCGTCAAAACGGAATTTTCAGAACACTTCAATGGAGGATACGTTAACAAACTTCATGAATTCCGAGGATATTGAGCAAACAATTATAAATTCGGAACTAGCTAAAATAATTTATGATCTTACAAACGAACTGACGCCAAAACAAAAAATCGTATTTACCTTAAGGCATTTGGAAGAATTGGAAGTGGATGAAATAGTTGAAATAAGTGGCATGTCGGCTGATAAAATTAAAAGCAATTTATTTTTAGCCCGGCAAACAATTCGCAGAAAATTAGAAAAATTTTAAAAACACACGCAATGAAAAACACAGACGATAAATTTGAACATCTGGTTGAGAAACTTAGCCGGCAAAAACCGGTGCTGCAGGATGCTGAGTTGCTCACAAACAGCATTATGCAACACATCGGCATTAATTCGCAGCGTAAAAAACCAAAACTGCTGATCTGGGTTCGCGTAATTTCAAGCTCGGCGGCAATATTTTTATTGGGTTTGTTTCTGTTTCAACAAACCGGTTCCGATCCGATTGCTTCGACAACAAAACCCAACCGTTTGTTTGAAAACAAACTGCTTATTGACCCGGGATGTATTCAGTTGAAAGATAATAATAAGATAAATTTGTTGAAAACTTACTACTGCTATATGAAACAAAACTCAATCAAAAACGAACAACTTAATGAATTACGTCAACAACTAACAAATTAATATTATGAAATCAATTGTAAAATTTTTGACTTATTTTTCTGCTTTATTTATAGTTTCATGCATAGAACCACATGATATGCTTACGGTTATAAATTCGGATGGATCTTGTTACCGGGAGTTTACAGGAAAAACTGATTATTCATTTATAGTTGGCGATACAGCCTCTAAGTTCAATCCGCTTCCCGTCGAAATTGATTCTACATGGAATATTAGCTGGAAATTCAGAGATTCAGAATGGTTTAGCGGGTATCCGGCCAAGAGTTCGACGGTTGACTCAATTGAAAAGACTATTAAATTAAGGGATAAAATAAACAGTGGTGTAGAAAAATCGGATGATTTCTTTGTTCTGGCCCGACGGAACTACGCCACGGTTCAGGAAATGGGCGATAAATTCAGACTAAAACGGTCACACGATTGGAGTAACCTGAAGGTGAACTATTCATTGGAAACAAAATTCCGCTGGTTTTATACCTTTTATACTTACAAAGAAACTTACCTGAAAGTCAAAACAAATTTCCAAATTCCCATCGAAAAATACATGTCCAGGGACGAAGCTTTGTTTTGGTTTACCGGTCAACCTGATTTGGTTCAGGGAATGAATGGCGTGGAAATGCGCGAATACGTTGGTGATTTGGAGGACAAATATAATAAATGGTTTGCCAATAACAACTGGAATAATGAATTTGAAATATTGATTGAAAACTATGATCAAATTAAAGACAAACCGGTTTCAAAAGAACGATTAAAGTTAATGAGCGATACCATATTTAATCGAATTGATAAAGATTTACCTGATTTCAGTATGGAAGAAGTGCTGAATAAATACTTTAAAACAACTGTTTTTTCGGTATTGTGGAAAGATAAATTAAGTCCAATGAATAAATATGAAGATGATTTTGACAAACAGGAATTTGTTCAGTACTTTGGTGATGCATTTAATTATAAGCTAATTATGCCCGGAAAGATTATTCAATCCAATAGCGCTTTAATTCAGGGTGATACGTTAAACTGGAAACTAACTGCTTACCGTATGATTCCTTCTGATTATATAATACAAGCTCAATCGCGGAAAGCGAATACATGGGCGTTTATCTTGACTGGAATTATTGTGATTATTGCTGTAGGAAGTTTCCTTTGGAAACCGAAGGAACGTAGTTGATTGATCTCGCAAAACCCGGATTTTGAATTCGGGTTTTTTATTTTAAAAATAGATTGACCCCCAACTGTTAAATAAATTACAAAGGTTACAAGCTGAAGTACTATACAACCAACAACGAAAAACAATCAGCAACTTTACAGACTATAACAACATCTATTTATCGGCAAAAAATCTTTCGTTCAGCAAATTTACAGCCATGTTGCAGGGAAGTTATCCAATTTCACCACTTCTCAACCTGTCACTTACCGGAATGTATTTCCCGGATATCGATGGTTATTTCGTCGGACCGTCACTCAATTACTCTCTTACTGAAAATCTTGTCTTTTCGATACTGGCACAAACATTTACCGGAAAATTATCAGCCGTGATTACACAAACCTATAATTTCGCATTTCTGAAAATGAAATGGAATTCTTAGGAAATAGGAATTATTCAATAAATTCCAAATAATTGTTTTTATTAACTACCAAATAGTTAGAATTCGGATAGTTATTGGAAAAAGCTCCGGGTGCTTTGGGGATTTTCTCACCCCATTTAAACTCAAAAGCTTGAATCTCGCCTGCATATTCCTCAATCAAGTCAATTTCCTGTCCATCATAAGTTCTCCAAAAATAAAATGATTTTTTATTTAATGAATAGACATTTTGTTTTTGTCGTTCGCTAATCAAATAGTTTTCCCAAAGTTGGCCAATATCATTTCTTTGACTTAAAGGATTATAATTCCCAATAATTGCATTTCGAATACCCACATCATAGAAAAACCATTTACCTGCTTTTGATATTTCCTTTCTCAAATTTCCAGCGTAAGCCCCTAAACGATAGATGACAAATACTTTTGAAAGCAAATCAAGATACTTTTCGACAGTATTTCTACTTAACCCTAACTGCTTGCCAAGTTCATCGTATGAAACTTCATTTCCCATTTGGAAGGCAATCAAACGTAGTAGTTCACTCATCTTCTTAGAATTTTTCAGTCCATCAATTGATAAAATGTCTTTTAATAAATAGGCATTTACAATGTCGCGTAAATAATCTTTTTTCTGATTATAATCCTTTATATATATTACTTCCGGATAAGAACCGTAGATTAAGCGATCTTCAAGATTTTGTTTAGTATCGAGCTTGTTTTCTTGTGGCGAAAGTTCCACCTGACTAAAAGGGAGCAAGTGAAATTGTGAACTTCTTCCTACCAAAGGCTCACCAGCTTTATTTTGCAAATCAAATGAAGAGGAGCCGCTCGCCAATACTTTAATCCCAGGAATCTCATCAACTATTAACTTAAGTTTATAACCAATTTGTGGGATATTCTGAGCTTCATCAATTGCTAAAAGATCAATTCCATCTAATAATCGTTTATAATTTGCAATGGATTGAGGTTCAAGTATAGACAACGAATCATAGTCTTCTCCATTCAATAGAAGTGTTTTCCCTTCAAATCTTTCTATTATTTGACGCATCAAAACAGTTTTCCCAACCCTTCTGGCTCCAAACAACAGAACAACTTTATTGGATATTAGCCTGTTGAATATTTGATCTTCTAATAAACGTTTTATCATTTTCTTTCATTATTAACTACAAAAATACAATATGTTTTTATAATTCCAATAAAATAACTATTAATTTATTCAGCCTACTGAAAATTTTACTATTAATTTATTCAATAGACTGAAGAACTTAATAGTAAAATAAAAACAGCCAGAACTGAAATCACAGTTCTGGCTTATAATATATACTTAAGATCATGTTCTATTTCTTCAACGCTTCAATTCCTTCTTTCAACGAAGCAATTTTACTTTCGGCATCTGCTTTTTTCTTGCGTTCGGCTTCTACCACTTCCGGTTTGGCATTAGCCACAAAACGTTCATTTCCAAGTTTCTTCATAACCGATTCGATAAAGCCTTCGAAATAGGTGATTTCAGTTTCCATTTTGGTAATTTCTTCTTCTGCATTGATCAAACTTCCCATGGGAATGGAAAATTCAGTTGTACCAACCAAAAAAGAAATTGAACCGCTAGCTTTATCAGTAACATTTTCGATAGCCTCCAAATTTCCAAGCTTGGCAATTACTGCTTTCAAATGAATAAGACTGTCACTTTCTGTGACGGCCTCACTAGGCATTACCTGCAAACTTAAACTTTCTTTGTTTGGAATATTTTTTTGCAAACGAATGGTCCGTACACCTGCAATAATTTCTTTTGCATATTCAAATTCAGAAATCAACTTTTCGTCAACTTCCGTAGCTTTTGGCTGCAATACTACCATAATACTTTCACCGCCTTTTCGTTCTTCCAATGCTTGCCAAAGTTCTTCGGTAATAAATGGCATAAACGGATGCAATACTTTCAACAACGAATCGAAGAAACCAAGTGTAGCTTCATAAGTTGTGCGGTCGATGGGTTGCTGGTAAGCCGGTTTTGCCATTTCGAGGTACCATGCCGAAAATTCGTCCCAGAACAGTTTGTAAACCGCCATCAAAGCTTCGGACAAACGGTACTTAGAGAACAAATCGTCAATTTCGAGCAAAGTTTTTCCCAATTGCGCTTCAAACCATTTCACCGCCATACGAGCCGATTCGGGTTGTTCGATATCGGCTACCTCCCAACCTTTTACCAGACGGAATGCATTCCAGATTTTATTGTTGAAGTTACGTCCTTGCTCGCAAAGACTTATGTCGAAAGGAAGATCATTGCCAGCAGGCGAAGTCAGCAACATACCCAAACGCACTGCATCAGCCCCAAAATCT
>JAQTOL010000030.1 GCA_028748945.1 Paludibacter sp. | reverse complement strand
TGGTTGATTCTACATGGCAGGTATGTTTGCCTGGCCCGAAAACCGAACTGTGATGAATGCGGTTTAAAAGAATGGTGCAGTTATTATGAGAACAGAGTAATTGGTTGAGAATGCATTAGTTGAATGACAATCGAATTGATTAGCCTATTAATTTTAAAAATCCAACTTAAATACACAATTCAACTCAACAAAGATACAGCATTTCAGCTATTAAAAAAAAATCTGAGCTTGCTCTTTGTTCATATTTAATTACTTATTACCTTTGTCCCTGAAAAGAAAAATTATACCAATTATAAAATTATTACCAATATGATAGATGAAGAATTAGTGCGTTGCCGCCCATGCGGTTATGTAATGAAAGCCGGAGATCTGGGCGATGTTTGTCCTGCCTGCGGTTTACCCCGAAATGTTTTCGAACCGTATCGTGAACGGGTTTCGGCAAATCGTTTGTTAATTTTGTCTTTGGACATCCACCCGATTGCGATCCACCTTTCGCAAACATTTGTGGCTTTAATCCCTTTACTCATTGCTTTCCACGCCATATTCCCAGATTTTCAAGAAGTTGTTGTACATTCTGTAATAAGTTTCTCGATTTACATGCTTCCGTTGTCTCTGATTGCATCCTTTGTTTCTGGTATTCTTGACGGTATTACCCGTTTTAAAACACTGCGAACACCGCTTTTAAAGTCAAAGATTATTTATGGAATCCTTATTACTATTCTGTCAAGTACCCTGGCTGTCTTAGTTTGGATTCACGATGTTCCGAATGAATATACATGGCCAATGATTTTGATAAGTATTATATCACTGGCCTGTGCAGTTAAGTTAGGTTTGTTGGGGAAACACCTGATTGATGTCATTTTACCCGGAACTTATGTTCCGCGAAAGAAAAAAAGTAAATCGAAATATGCTCCAAAGGCTAAAGTGGAAAAAATTGTAAAAAAAGAAGAAGAATAAAATCATTGAAATAAATTATGAAAACGCGAATCGAAATTACCGGTTCGCGTTTTTATGTTATTATCCCTTGAATATTTTCAACCTGAGAAACGATTTCACTTTCAAAGGGAATTTCGTATATTTGTAGCAAATCCGGAATAAAAAATATCTGACAGCTTATCCTTCAAATTGAAAATGACAAATTACATCAATAATCTTATTCAACTTCCCGGATTGTTTTTTAATTTGATTCAAAAATTATACCATCAACGGTCCTTTATTCGGGAGACTTTAGCCATTGATATTGAATACAGTAAAAAAGCAAATGATGGAAGTTTAGCGGATAAAGATTATAAGAAAATTGTCAGATATTATGGTTATGCCGTTCCGGCTATTGTGGGTGAATCACTTTGTATATTGAGAGGGAGAAAAATGTCCCGAAAGGAAAGAACTGCAATAACTTACGTGGGCGCCTTATCCGGTTTATTTGATGATTTGATTGATAAGAAAGAACTAGCTGAAAATTATATCAAGGAATTAATTGAACATCCTTATGATCATACAGGCAATGATGCTCATGAAAAATTATTCCTTAATTTTGGCAGGAAGGTTCTTGAAAATTCGGCTGATACCGCTTTAATAAAGGAATATTATTTAAATGTTTTTGATGCACAAATATTAAGCAAGAAACAAAAACTTCAGGAAACAAGCGTCAAAGAAATTGAGGATATAACTTATTTAAAAGGAGGCTGTTCATTTCTTTTTTACTGCAGCATTTTTGGTCCTGTCCAAAACGAAAAGGAAAACAGGATGATTTATAAACTGGGAGCTTTAATGCAGCTGGAAAATGACATTTTCGATATTTATAAAGATAATCGGGATGGTATAAGGACATTGGCTACCTGCGAAAAGAGTATGAAACATCTTCGGGAAGTTTATCAGCAATTAATGGATGAAATATTTCAATTAGCCCAACAAACCGGCTACCACCGAAAAAATATACGGGCTTTTTTGAGAATTGTTGCTGCTGTTATCTGCAGAGGATTTGTGTGTCTGGACAGACTGGAAAAGAACGAAAAATCGACTAATAATACTTTTTCATTGTCTGAATATTCAAGGAAAGATCTGATCTGTGATATGGAAAAACCCGTCAACTTTTTAAGGACGATAGATTATTATGCCAGATGTAATTTCAATCAATATATCTAACTAATTATAATTTACTTAGTTCTCGTTAATTAAAGAATATAAATACTCCTCCTTCATGCAAAACACTCAACTTCCAATATTCTTCGAAAAACTTCAATCCGTTATTGACAACAAAGGGCTAATAAAATTGTTGCTAACCAACAAAAGAGACAAATCTTCCGATTTGAATAAACTTATAATATCAGCGGTTGAATTGAAAAAGGGATTAAGCTTAAACTTTGTGTACAGACATAACACAAAAGACATTACGAAGAATTTTGAAATATCTGAAGGTTTGGATATAATTGACAAAGCACTTGAAAATGACTTCTACAATGCCGAGATTTTCACCAACACCGAAAACATCAGTTATACTATTCTGCCCAATGGAAAAGCACAACTTAAAACCACAAAACCGCTTATACTGGCACCGGTCACCTTATCACACGATAAAATTAAAGACAGATTGATTGAGATTAAAGAGAATATATATTTACGTGAATTGGGCATCACCAATGCAGGTTGGGAAGTCCGGCGCGAAATGAGCGACAAGTATAAACAGATTAATAAATACATCGAACTTCTGGCCCCTTATTTAAATGAACTGACTCTTTCTGAGAATTTTCATGTTGTTGATATGGGTTCAGGCAAAGGTTATCTGACCTTTGCATTGTACGATTATTTGACCAATAATCTGAAACAGCAGGTAAAAATGACCGGCGTTGAATTCCGTGAAGATTTGGTTGAAATTTGTAATTCAATTGCTGATAAAGCCGGATTCGATCAACTTAATTTCGTGAAAGGAACTATCGAAGAGACCGAACTGGAGAAAATTGATATTTTAATCGCCTTGCACGCCTGCAATACCGCCACCGATGATGCCATTTACCGGGGAATACGATCGGATGCTTCACTGATCGTATGTGCGCCATGCTGTCACAAGCAAATACGTAAGGCAATGCATGTTACAAATGAACTGAGCAACATCACGAAATTCGGCATTTTAAAAGAGCGTCAGGCAGAAATTATTACCGATACCTTGCGTGCCATGATTATGGAGGCCTTTGGTTACAAAACCAACGTTTTTGAATTTATACAATTGGAACACACCCCTAAAAACGTAATGATTGTTGGCAAAAAAGTTCAGGGAGTCAATCCTGACAAACAACAGATATTAAACAATATAGCAGCCATTAAGCAAACCTTTGGAATTGAAAAGCATTATCTGGAAACATTGATGGGGATTTGAAATTATCCTCATTAGAACTGAATTATCTATGCACTAAATATGGGGAATTTGTTTTAAACGGGTATAATTGAATAGAATACAAATCAAAATAATTAGTATCTTTGCAAGTAGAAAATGAATTAAATTATGAAAGCAATAGAGATTAATACAAAAACAGATAAAAACGGGCATTTAAAATTGAACTATGCATTGAACAAAAAAAACAGGAATGTTCGTGTTTTAATTCTTGTAGATGAAAATAATGACGAAATAGATGAAGAGAAAAAGTGGCTGGATGCTGTTTCGTCAAATCCTGCATTTGACTTTTTAAATGAACCTTCGGAAAATGTATATTCACTATCAGATGGAGAACCTTTAGATGATTAAGAATTCGATTGTTCTGGTACCATTTCCTTTTGATGATTTTTCAATTTCAAAAGTCAGACCGGCAATCTGTTTGACATCTGAAATTGGTGAATACATTCACGTGATTATTGCTTTTATCTCGAGTAGAATTCCAGATAATTTGATCGAAAGGGACTTGCTTCTCCGAAAGAAGTCAAAGGATTTTGATGGAACAGGGCTTGTTTTTGATTCAGTTATAAGATTACATAAAATAGTAACAAAACCAAAAAGTCTGATTAAAAGAAAATTAGGGAATATAAACAAGACCTTGGAAGAAAATATCAAAACAAAATTAAGAAATTTGTTTGAAAATTGCTAACTGTCTTATCACCTCCAATGCTTCCTCACAACTTTTAGCGTGCATCAATTTATCGCGTCCTTCGGCGGCGCCTTCGAAACCGTTGACGTAAATTTTAAAGAACCGTTTTAAAATATTGAAATGCTTACAACCCCAGGTTGTATCGAACAAATTTATATGCTTTATTAGCAACGCCAGTCTCATTTCGACGGTAATATCCGGTTGGATTTTATTGAACATCCACGGATTTTTAAATACCCCCGTGCCAACCATTACACCATCAACGCCAAATTCCAAAACTTTATTCAAAGCCATTTCATAACTGCTTATATCCCCGTTTCCTAAAATTAAAGTATTCGAATTCAGATTATTTCGCAATTGTACAGCCTTTCCGATTTCATCCCACATAGCGAGGCCTGTAGACAACATTTTTTGAGTTCGTCCATGAATAGTTATGGCAGCCGGATGTACTTCAAGCAACTCTCCTATCCATTTTTCGGTAATAACAGCATTAAATCCCAACCGCGTCTTCACACTTACCGGCAAATCTGTTCCTTCTTGCGTTGCCAAAACAATCTCTTTTGCCAAATCCGGATTATTGATCAGGGCAGAGCAACATTGCTTCTTTACCACTTTCTTAACAGGACATCCCATATTGATATCGATACCATCAAACAGCCCTAAAGCGGAAATTAATTGAGCACTTTTCATGAATTTTTCAGGATCGGAACCCCAGATTTGTGCAACCAGTTTAGTACCGGTTGCTACAAGCAATTCACGTTCACTATCATTGACTGCTAAGCGGTGTACAACATGTTTCAACCCTTTTTCATTAGTCAGACCATCGGTAGATGTAAACTCGGTGAATAGCACATTTAATGCTTCAGGCTGGGAAACCGAACGGATAACTTCACGAAAGACGGTATCGGTAACGTCTTCCATGGGTGCAAGGGCAATAATCGGCTGATTGATTGTCTGCCAGAAATTATTCATTCGATTTTGATTTTATAACCGATAAACCCGGACGAAGTTCCGGGCGAAGCCGGCTTTTAAATATTTTACTTTCAGCATATTTTTGGTGGTTCAAAACCCGCAAATTCTTTCGTTCGTCAGCCGTCAGCCGGATTATTTCTTTACATTCATCTCCACAGCATCCATCATATTTCGTCCGGCATTCATCACATTGGATAAATAACAAATGACAATCGTTGTTTGCACAATTGGTATGTGTATCGGCAGGTTTTCCACACTGGTGGCAATGCGAAATTACCTGTCCATCAATCGATTCTCCCAGTCGTTGGTCAAAGACAAAATTCTTTCCATAAAATTTCGAATTAACACCCAGCTTTTTAATTTGTTGCGCATATTCTATAATTCCTCCATGCATTTGCCCCACATTTTCAAATCCGTTGTGAATCAGGTACGAACTGGCTTTCTCACAACGAATTCCACCGGTACAATACAACAGAAACCGTTTATCTTTTTGATCTTTGAATTTGTTAACAACATCCACAATAGCTTCTTTAAAAGTATCCGAATCGGGACAATAGGCTTTATCAAACCGGCCTATTTCACTTTCGTAATGGTTGCGCATATCCACAACAATGGTATCCGGATCATCAATCGCCTGATGAAACTCCAGTGCTGTAAGATGTTTTCCCACTTTCGAAAGATCGTAACTGCCATGATCCAGTCCATCCGCTACAATTTTGGGACGAACCTTGATAGTTAGTTTATAAAACGATTTTCCATCATCTTCAATAGCGTATTTTATCGGAACCTGATCCAGTTCCGCAATGGCATAGATTTGAATTAAAAACTGTTGCAAATTATGTTCCGGCACACTCATTTGAGCATTAATTCCTTCGTGAGCAATGTAAATACGACCAAAACAATTCAAGTCAAACCATTCTTTATAGAGTTGATTCCTGAAATCTACCGGACTTTCAATATTAAAATATTTATAAAATGAAATCGTTCTTCGTTTAAACGATTCATTATCGAGTTGTTCTTTTAAAATTTCTTTATTAATTCTGTTTTCCAGCATTGTTCAGCTTTTTTGATTTAGAAGGACATAACAATCAGTTTGTCGAGATTGTTTATTTTATTATTCAATGATGACATATTTAACTGAGGCTTTGTCAATTCCCTGATCTGACAATTTATTGAATTTAAATATTTAATACCTGCATGATCGATGTTCAAAATGAAAAATAATTCTCAGATTTATATGGTTTTTAATTATTTGGTTATTTCATAGACCGCTAAAAATGTCTATCTTTGTGTTCAAATTGAAAGAGAATCATAACTACAGATAAATACCTCATAATCTGCAGTTTTTACATATTCAGTAACTTCTATAACTTCAACATATTATCATGATTCAATTTTTCCGAACTCCCGCACAACATCTTTACGCGGTGCAAACATCCTTTCCGCTTGAAGCCGACAATGTCAGAAAATTAGAATGGCTCTTTGGAGAATCCGTCCTTCTCAATCAAGAGAAAATCGAAGGAAACTACGTTGGGCCGCGCCGCGAAATGATCACACCCTGGAGTACAAATGCCGTTGAAATTACCCAAAATATGGGAATCAGCGGCATTATTCGTATTGAAGAGTTTACAGCACTTCCTCAAACTCCTTCTGCACAGGGTGGTTTGGAATATGATCCCATGCTGCAACGTATATACACGGGAGTTGGTCAGGATGTTTTTACGGTAAACAAACAACCTGAGCCTATTTTATCAATCGATGATATTGCCGCTTATAATGCACAGGAAGGTCTGGCACTGAATAAAGAAGAGATTGATTACCTGAATGATGTCAGTGAAAAAATTGGAAGAAAACTGACCGATAGCGAAGTCTTTGGTTTTTCACAGGTAAACTCGGAACATTGCCGTCACAAAATCTTCAACGGACAATTTATTATTGATGGCGAAGAAAAAGAAATGACCCTGTTTAAGTTGATTCGCAAAACCTCGGAAGAAAATCCGAACCGGTTGGTTTCGGCTTACAAGGACAACGTTTCTTTTAACGAAGGTCCTAAAATTGAACAGTTTGCACCGGCCAGCGGCGATAAACCCGACTTTTTTGAAATTAAAGAAATTGAATCGGTTATTTCATTGAAAGCCGAAACACATAATTTTCCAACAACAGTGGAACCATTCAATGGTGCTGCTACAGGTTCCGGCGGTGAAATCCGCGACCGCCTGGCTGGTGGTAAAGCCAGCTTACCTATGGCCGGTACCGCAGTCTACATGACCAGTTATCCGAGAACAAATCCTAAAACAAGTCCGGAAGGACCTTCCCGCACGTGGGAAAAAGCAACGACTCCACGCAAATGGTTGTATCAGACTCCGGAACAAATTCTTATCAAAGCATCGAATGGCGCTTCCGATTTTGGAAATAAATTCGGCCAACCGCTTATTTGCGGTTCGCTTCTGACTTTCGAACACGAAGAAAACGGCAAAATATTTGGTTTTGACAAAGTAATCATGTTGGCCGGTGGTGTTGGATTTGGTACCAAACGTGATGCCCTGAAAGCGGAACCGGTTGCCGGTGAAAAAGTGGTGGTAATGGGCGGTGATAATTACCGTATCGGTATGGGTGGTGGTGCTGTATCATCGGTTGAAACCGGAGAGTACGCCAATGCCATTGAACTGAATGCCGTTCAACGTGCCAATCCTGAAATGCAAAAACGCGTAGCCAACGTCATTCGTACCATGGCTGAATCGGATAAAAATCCAATCGTTTCAATGCACGACCACGGTGCAGGTGGACATTTAAATTGCCTCTCCGAACTGGTAGAAAGCACCGGAGGAAAAATTGATGTATCCAAACTGCCTGTCGGTGATCCAACATTGAGTGCCAAAGAAATTATTGGCAATGAAAGCCAGGAACGCATGGGAATGATTATTAAAAAGGATGATATCGATAAAGTTCACCGGATTGCGGAACGGGAACGTGCTCCCATGTATGTTGTAGGTGAAACGACTGACGATATGCAGTTTGTATTTGAACAGACTGATGGTCAAAAACCGATTGATTTGAAATTAAATTATATGATCGGTAAGCCACCACGTACGGTTATTACCGATCAAACCGTTGTTGAAAATTATGCTCCGATTGAAATTGATGAAGATAATTTATTGAATTATATTCAGAACGTTCTTCAGGTTGAATCGGTTGCTTGTAAAGACTGGTTGACAAACAAAGTGGACCGTTCCATTACCGGAAAAGTGGCTTTTCAACAATGTGCTGGTGAAATTCAGCTGCCATTGAACGATTTGGGTGCAGTTGCACTGGATTATCGTGGAAAAGCCGGTATTGCCACCTCCATTGGTCATGCACCACTGGCTGCCTTGGTAAATCCCGAAGCCGGATCTGTTTTGGCTATTGCCGAGGCCTTAACCAATATCGTCTGGGCACCGTTAGCTGAAAGTTTGGACAGTGTTTCACTGAGTGCCAACTGGATGTGGCCAAGCAAAAATCCGGGTGAAGATGCGCGTTTATATAAAGCGGTGGAAGCTTGTAGCAATTTTGCCTGTTCGCTGGGAATCAATATCCCGACCGGAAAGGACAGTCTTTCGATGACTCAAAAATACGGTAACGATAAAGTCTTCTCACCTGGAACCGTAATAATTTCCGCCGGTGCAGAAGTATCGGATGTACAGAAAATTATTAGTCCGGTTTTAGTAAATGAACCTAAATCGGTCCTTTATCATATCGATTTTTCTTTTGATTCTTTTAAATTAGGTGGGTCCGTTAGGACAAACACTCAATAAACTGGGTGAAGAAGTACCTACAGTTCAAGATGCAGAATATTTTAAAGCCGCATTCGATAGCATTCAGGAACTGATTGGCAAAGGATTAATTCTTGCCGGTCATGATATCTCTGAAGGTGGTATGATTACCGCTTTGCTCGAAATGTGTTTTGCCAATGCAACCGGCGGACTGAATGTAAAACTGGATGATATTGCTGAGAAATCGCTGGTCAACATTCTTTTTGCAGAGAATCCGGGGGTTTTGATTCAGGTAACAGACAAAAAAGCTGTTGAAAAGATTCTGGCAAACAATGGCATTGGCTTTGCACGTATTGCCACTCCAATTCAGGAAAGACGATTGGAAATCAAAAAGAAACTGGCTTCATATACATTCTCCATCGATGAATTGCGAGATATTTGGTTCCGTTCGTCCTATCTGCTGGATCGCAGGCAAAGTGGTGAAATTTGTGCCACAGCCCGTTTCAACAATTACAAGACGCAAGCGCTGGAATTCAATTTCAATAAATCTTTCAAAGGAAAATTCACTCAATTCAATCTGTCGCAGGACAGGAAACCAAGTGGCATAAAAGCAGCGATTATCCGTGATAAAGGAACAAACGGCGAACGCGAAATGGCTTATGCCCTTTACCTTGCCGGTTTCGATGTGAAAGATGTGCACATGACCGATTTGGCTACAGGACGTGAAACACTGGAAGATTTGAACATGATTGTGTTCTGCGGAGGTTTTTCGAACTCCGACGTATTAGGCTCTGCCAAAGGTTGGGCAGGCGGTTTCCTGTTTAATGAAAAAGCAAAATCGGCACTGGATAAATTCTACAGCAGAAAAGACACATTGAGTCTGGGAATTTGTAATGGTTGCCAGTTGATGATAGAGCTCGGACTGGTCAATCCGGAACATGATGTTCAACCCCGTATGTTACACAACGATTCGCATAAATTTGAATCCGGGTTTATTGGATTAAATATTCCTGAAAATAATTCGGTGATGTTGGGTTCATTGTCAAACAGCCAGCTGGGCGTTTGGGTAGCTCACGGTGAAGGTAAATTTTACCTGCCGAAAGAAGAAAAGGAGTACAATATTATTGCCAAATACGCCTATTCAAGTTATCCTGCCAACCCGAACGGTTCGGATTACGGTGTAGCCGGAATTTGCTCAACCGATGGGCGCCATCTGGCCATGATGCCTCACCCGGAACGTGCCATTTTCCCTTGGCAATGGGCGCATTATCCGGCTGACCGCAAAGCTAATGACCAAATTACCCCGTGGGTGGAAGCATTTGTAAATGCAAGAAAATGGGTGGAAAAAACAGTTGCAGCTAAGTAATGGTTTTATTGTACTTAATATTATCACGGTTTCACTCAGGTGGAACCGTGATTTTTTATATACATTCTATCAATTCATTCCACGAAATTCAGATTCAAACGAAAGTTCAACATTAACAAAAAAAAGAGCCGCGAAATATCGTGGCCCGGTTGTCATATAAGAATTTCCTCAATTATGAATTATGCATTATAAATTATGAATTAAAAATTATGCATTATGAATTATGCATTATGCATTATTTTCTGGGTTTTTGTCTGTTAAACGACCCTTTTCCTTTAGCAAATTTCTTATGACCGAAACGGTGTAGTTCAGGTTTATATTCCGGTGCTTCGCCCAGTTCTTCGGGCATAGGGATTTTATAAATCGTTTTTTCGAGAAATTCTTCAATTTGTTTGAACTTGTATTGTTCCTCTTCCGACACAAAAGTAATGGACATCCCTTTAGCACTGGCACGCGCCGTACGACCGATACGGTGAACGTAATCTTCGGCATCATGAGGTACATCATAATTTATTATCAACGAAATATCATCAATATCTATTCCGCGCGAAACAATATCGGTAGCCACCAGTATATTCACCCGATTATTCCGGAACTCGTGCATGATGTGGTCGCGTTGTACCTGGTCGAGGTCGGAATGCATTTCACCAACCGAAAGTCCCATTTGACGAAAGGTTTTGAAAAGTTCCTTCACCTTAAGTTTTGAGCCGGAAAAAATTATCACTTTATTCGCTTCCTGTTCTACAAATAAATGACGAATGATGCCCTGTTTTTGAGCCTCATAACAAATATAAGCAGTTTGCATAATGCTTTCCGGAGGTTTCGAAACGGCAATTTTTACTTCGAAAGGATCGTGCATAATGGTTTTGGCAAGCAGACGGATTTTCGGAGGCATGGTAGCCGAAAACATGATTGTCTGCCGGTCTTTCGGCAGGCGGTTGACCACCAACATAATATCGTCGAAAAAGCCCATATCGAGCATGCGATCGGCTTCATCAAGAATAAAGTACTTTACGTGTGAAAAATCTATGTCGTAAAGATTAATATGCGACAACAATCGGCCCGGAGTGGCGATAACCACATCGGCTCCTTTTTGCAAACCACGTCGTTGTACATCCCAGGCATTAGAATCATTTCCACCATAAACTGCTACCGATGAAAAAGAAGTATAATACGAGAAACCTTCCATTTGTTGGTCAATTTGTTGGGCCAGTTCACGGGTTGGTGCCATAATAATGGCATTTACTTTATCTTCGGGGTGTGGTTCGGATTGTAAATTATGTAAAAGCGGCAAAATAAAAGCAGCAGTTTTACCGGTTCCGGTTTGTGCACAGGCAATTACATCTCGTTTTTGTAAAATTACAGGGATAGTTTGCTCCTGAACCGGAGTGGCTTCTTTAAAATTCATGGCTTGCAAGCCGTCCAGCACGGCATCGCAAAGAGGAAGTTCGTCAAATCTCATTGATATCTTATTAATAAAGGCACAAAGGTACTCATTTTTATACAAACTATTGACCGGATGTTCCGATTTGACTATTGATGACTTTTAAATTATTGTTCGAAACTGACTGTTTTAGATTTTTTTCAGCTATTCTTTCGTTTTGGTACCTGTATCGTTTTTTTTTATATTCTCTTTTAATTTCAATAAACTTAAAACCTCAAAAAATGTTTGTTTCAATACAAGTATTTTTGATAATTGAATCTAATTTCAACTTTTATTTTTAAGTCAGCTAAATAAATGGTAATTTTGTAGCGCTTTAAGCAAAACCGGAAAAATTCAGTTCCAATTTGAGATAATTTGCTTTTATTCGCGTTTAAATTGAATAATGAAGAGAACATATACATATCTTATATTTACAATAATTTCATTTTTTAGTATCTCAGCTTCTTCGACAGATTCTGTTTCAACGTTTTACAAAGATGGAGCTTTTGTTTCACAATATCAGCGCAAAATAAAAGTTTCGAATAAAATTGTGTCCGCAGTAACAAGCGATTTGGTTAGTGATTTTCATACTACCCCCGGAAATCTGTTTAATTGGGCTCTGAAAGATTTGGGGTTACAAGGTCACAAGGACAATGAATTAATTATTGTTTTAAAATCTTCCATTAATGACCCCAAAACAAACGTCACTCACGGACTTTTTGATGTCGTGTTACCCGGATTAACATCATTTAATAATATCAAAATGGATGGCATCATTCAGAAGACTAACTATGCAAATGGACAGACTAAAGTTACTGCGGACATTATATATTCAAGTTTCGTTATTAAAAATGCACTGGGAACTCTAACAATAATACCACTAAGTAATAACGAACAACTTTATATTTCTAATTTAAAAATTGAATTTGATTGGTTTTTCAATCTGTTTATAACGAAAAGAAGATACAAAACAATTGTCGAATGGCGGATAAAGAAGTTTACCGAAAACATGATTGACGAATCGGAAAAAAGACAGAAAGCTGTCAAAAGTAAATAGATGTGTAAATTCAGTTCTGTTTTAAAAAACCAAAGCATGAGAAATTGCATCCTGTTACTATTTTTATTTCTTACGAATAGCCTATTCTTAAATGCTTCACCTGTCGATTCCATTTCCACAAACTATAAGGATGGAGAGTTTGTTACTTATTGTCAGGTCAGTGTAAAAGCATCCGATAGTGTGTGTAGTTCGGTGACCCGGGATTTCGATTACCAGATGCGATATAATCTGGATGCACTTTTTAGCTGGGCATTAAAGGGAATGAATTTACGGAAAGAGAAGAACGAATTGATGGAATTTTACTTTAAATCAACAAGTTATGATAAATCAACTGCTGTTATCCGTGGTGTGGGCGATGTAGTTATTCCGAATATAATTACATTTCCCGACATAAGTATTGACAGTAAGCTGACTCATAAACGATTCAAAAACGGGAACAGTTCATTTAATCTCGAATTGGTTCATTCAGAAGGATTTTTCAAGAAAATGTACTGCACATTTACCCTTATTCCCAAAAACAAAAAGGAATGTATGTATACACTTGAAACACATATCCGATTTGGATGGTTTTTTGATATATTCATTTCAAAAAAGCGTTTCCAAAGTATTATGGAATGGCGGTTAAAAAAGTATGTGCATAATTTGAAAGATGAGGCAGAAAGAAGGGAAAGACTGACCCCTAACCCCTAAAGGGGAAAAATGGAAACTACAATTCTTGATGATTTAAACTTCATGAAAGAAGTAGAAATTTATTAAAACAAAAAGCATCTCTTATTCTCCGTCAACTGACGGATGAAGGGTTTATTAAAACAATATGGCTGAGAAAACATTAATAGAAAAGTTAGAAGGATTGCAACACAAGTTCGAAGAGATTTCGACGTTGATAACCGATCCCGAAGTGATTGGAGACATGAAACGATATGTAAAACTCAACAAAGAGTATCGTGAATTGCAACGAATCATGGAGGCACAACAGGAATACAAAACTGCATTGACACATTTGTCCGAAGCCAAAGAAATTCAGGAAAATGAAAGTGATCCGGAAATGCGTGAAATGGCCAAAGCTGAAATTGACGAGATTGAACCCAAAATCCCGGAAATGGAAGAAAATATTAAGTTGCTGTTGATTCCGGCCGATCCTGAAGATAACAAAAATGCCATTGTCGAAATTCGTGGTGGTACCGGTGGTGATGAAGCAGCCATTTTTGCCGGTGATCTTTTCCGCATGTATGTAAAATATTGTGAAACAAAAGGTTGGAAAGTTGATATCACAAATATAAGTGACGGGAGTTCGGGCGGCTACAAAGAAGTTATTTTTACGGTTTCAGGCGAAAATGTGTACGGAACCCTGAAATACGAATCGGGCGTGCACCGTGTACAACGCGTTCCGCAAACCGAAACGCAGGGACGTGTTCATACCTCTGCGGCCACCGTGGCTGTACTTCCTGAAATGGAAGAATTTGATTACGAACTCAAAGAATCGGATGTGCGCGTGGATACCTTCTGTTCTTCGGGAGCCGGCGGTCAGTCGGTAAATACAACCTATTCGGCCATTCGGCTGGTGCATATTCCTACAGGAACCACGGTTCAATGTCAGGACGAGAAATCGCAACATAAAAACAAGGCCAAGGCAATGAATGAGCTCCGTTCGCGTTTATATGCAGTGGAGCACCAAAAGTACCTAGACGAAATAGGTTCAAAACGAAAAACCATGGTTTCTACAGGCGACCGTTCAGCCAAAATCCGTACATACAACTATCCGCAGGGACGTATCACCGATCACCGTATCAACTTCACCATTTACAACCTCTCCGCTTTCATGGGTGGCGATGTTCAGGGCGTTATTGATCAACTCATTGTGGCTGAAAATGCAGAACGATTGAAGGAAAATGAA
>JAQTOL010000029.1 GCA_028748945.1 Paludibacter sp. | reverse complement strand
CCATCATGGTATGGGTGCTGTTTATGCTGTTTAGAAAAATAGTGAATGATGGTCAGATTTTCGATGGAATACATATTTTTTTTCCAAATTATGATTATTATAAAAGTCTGTTCTTTTTTCCGGTTGCCTGTGTGTTTGTACATTATTTGTCGGGGTTTTACCTGAATTTGTATAATAAAACCCGACTCACATCCATTTTTACTACACTGGTTACATCAGCTATTATTTCTATTACTATCTTTTTTGTTCTGATGCTTGATGACGTCGTAGTATCATACGAATATTATTATTATTCTTTACTCGTATTATTTGGATTGTTGTTTTCTATTACTCTCATATTCAGATCTATTATTGCATCGCAGGTAAGGTATAATTTTAAAACCAAAAAATGGACTATCAGTACTGTTATTGTTGGAACCGGGAATAATGCCCTGAAAATTGCCCATGATTTTGAAAAGAATGCAATACAAAACACGCTGGTTGGTTTTATTGCTACCGACCATTTTGTTGCAGTACCAGGCGAAAGGGTCTTAGGGAATATGAATCAACTTTCGACCATAATAGCAAATAATCATATTGAAGATTCCATCGTGGTACTCGATAATGCTGATGAAAATCAATTATTTTCCATAATAAACCTGTTGTATAAGTATAATATTAATATCCAGTTTACGCCTCGCCTTTATGAGATTTTAACAGGTAGTGCGAAGATTAGTAAACTTGGAATTATTCCATTGGTGAGTATTACCAACTCATCTATGCCCGATTGGGAGGCAAGTGTTAAACGATTTCTTGATATTGTGATTTCACTTTTGGCACTTTTTCTGCTTTCTCCATTTCTGTTTTATTTCATGATTCAGATAAAAAGAGATTCCAAAGGCCCTGTTTTTTATAGGCAGGAACGTATCGGCAGGCTGGGTAAACCATTCAATATACTTAAGTTCAGGACGATGTATCGTGGTTCAGAGAATGGTACACCTCAATTAAGTAGTGCAAACGATAATAGAATCACGGAAGTAGGCCGGATTCTTCGAAAATATCGTATCGATGAAATTCCTCAGTTTTGGAATATCTTAAAGGGGGATATGAGTTTAGTCGGTCCACGTCCTGAAAGAGCATATTATATCAACCAAATTATTGAAGATGCTCCCTACTATTGCTTACTCTACAAAATAAGACCCGGTTTGACATCCTGGGGCCCAATAAAAATAGGTTATTCCGATACGATTGAAAAAATGATTGAACGTCTGAACTACGACATTATCTACATGGATAATATGTCTCTTATTACGGATCTGAAAATACTGATTTATACGCTGGAAATAATTTTTAAAGGGAAAGGAATTTGATATTTGAGGTTTAATACAATGCCTGCATAGTTTTGGATAAAATCATTTTGCAACTTGGTTATTTAAATTTGAGACAACAATTTAAGTACTTCTTTCTCTATTTTTTGTATCTTTGTGCCCGGTATATAAAAAAGGTATGGAAAGTAGTTTATATTTGAAAATGCTTACATGGCGTGAGCAACACATTAAACAACGCCAGTTTATTCTTCTGTTGAGTTTTATTGTCGGTATTTTTGCTGCAATAGCAGCGTTTATTCTAAAACTGACCATTCATTACATTCAACGGTTACTCACCGAAAGTTTTAGTCGTTTCGATGTCAATTATTGGTATCTGGTTTTCCCCCTCGTTGGTATTTTAATTTCATTTTTATTCGTTCGATATATAGTCAAAGACGATATTAGTCATGGAGTGACCCGTATTTTGTATGCTATTTCGCAACGGAAAAGTATTATGAAACTCCATAATGTATGGACTTCACTTGTAGCCAGTTCATTTACCATCGGATTTGGTGGATCGGTAGGAGCTGAAGCGCCAATCGTTTTATCGGGTGCTGCCATAGGCTCTAATCTTGGCAATTTTTTCAAGATGGATCAAAAGACCTTGATGCTCTTGGTTGGTTGTGGTGCAGCAGGAGCCATTGGTGGAATTTTTAAAGCACCCATAGCCGGTTTGGTTTTTACGCTCGAAGTGTTGATGCTTGATATGACACTTACCGCCATAGTTCCATTGCTTATTTCATCTGTCACTGCTACAGCCCTGTCTTATTTCTTTTCCGGAAGTGCTTTTATGTTTAAGTTTTATGGTTATGCACCTTTTGATATTAATCGAATTCCGTATTTATTTATACTGGGTATTGTCTGCGGTCTGGTTTCGCTTTATTTTACACGAGGGATGAACTGGTTGGAGGGCATGTTCAGAAAAGTAAATAATAGCTATAAGAAAATGGCCATTGGTGGTGCAATTTTAAGTTTGTTGATATTTCTTTTCCCTCCGCTCTATGGTGAAGGTTATGATACAATTGAGGCAATACTTAACGGAAATGTAGCTTCTACACTCGATCGAAGTTTCTTTTTGGGTTTTGGACATAATCCATGGATCATAATTATTTATATAAGTCTGATTGTAGGTTTTAAATTATTTGCTTCTGCTGCTACAACAAGTTCGGGTGGTGTCGGAGGAATTTTTGCTCCTTCTTTGTTCATCGGATGTTTGACAGGTTTTGTGGTGGCACGTGTGTTGAATTATTTTGGGCTTTTTGTTCCCGAAGCAAATTTTGCCTTGGCAGGTATGTCGGGTTTGATGTCCGGGGTTATGCATGCGCCTTTAACAGGGATATTTTTAATTGCAGAATTGACAGGTGGTTATAGCTTGTTTATGACCCTGATGATTGTTTCAACTGTTTCATATCTGACTATAATATTGTTTGAACCTCATAGCTTGTATGCCATGCGGTTGGCTCAAAAAGGAGAATTGCTGACTCATCATAAAGACAAGGCGGTTCTTACTTTACTCAAAATGGAAAATGTGATTGAAACCGATTTGACGGAATTATCTCCTCAAATGACATTAGGAGAGCTGGTGAAAATTATTTCACTGTCTAAACGAAATATTTTTCCGGTTGTAAATCCACACAACCGTGTCTTGGTTGGTGTGGTTTTACTCGACGAAGTCAGGAATATTATGTTCCGACCCGAATTGTATCAGCGATTTACCGTTCAGAAATTAATGATTGCACCACCTGCTACTATCAATCAAAATCTTCCCATGGAAAAAGTGATGGAGATTTTTGAAGATTGCGGGGCCTGGAATCTACCGGTGGTTGATGACCAAAAACATTATATCGGGTATGTTTCTAAATCCAAGATATTCAACTCCTATCGACATGTATTGGTGCATTTTTCTGATGAATAGAAAATTCCTGAATGGATTTTAAAATCAAATTTATATAATTGAACCTTTATACTCATGACTAAGCTAAAACTTACTTACACCGAGGCAGTTGAAGAACTGGAGAAAATTCTGGCCGATCTGGAAAATAATTCGGAAGTGAATATGGATGTGATTGCAGAAAAAGTAAAAAGAGCAACCTTTTTAATGGAGTTTTGCAAAAAACAATTGCACGAACTGGATGAGGACCTGGAAAAAATGATCGCCGGTTTGGATAACTAATTCACTACAGCCATTCTACTTCCTGTTTTGAGAGACCGGCATATTTTTCTAGTAAGCTGAGGCTGAATTCCACCGAATTCTGAAGGCCATCTTTTCCGTTGTACCCGTTGATAATCATCAACAAACTGGTTGTATTCTCCGAAATTTTTGTTCGATCATTATCACTGGTTGGTGTCCCGATTCCACCTTTTTCGTCCCGATAGAGCGGTAATCCTTCTACATTCAATAATCCGCGTCCGATGGCTTCAAAATCATCATTGGCAGTTCCCACACCTAACACAATATTTCCCTGAATTTTTTCAATATCGAATCCTCCGATTGAAAAACCGCTTCGTATAGAAACCAGATTGATTATATCCACCAAAGTACTGACCTGATAAATCGGAATACCCCGTACAATCCTTCTGCAAAGGGCTTCAGCAGATGGGCGATACCGGTTTGGGTCTTTCCCTAACGCTTTATATATTTTCCGTGTTTCTGCAATTTGGGGACGTTTATTTATATCTTCCAATAAATGAGTAGCTCTGAACTTTTCAATTTCAGCTTCCATCTCAGTCCATAAGTCCTGCGAAGTTACCGAATTTTTTACTTCACATCTGATAATTGCCAGTGCTAATTGTGGGCAAGCTTCATGAATTTTCGGGGATATTTCTATTTTCATACGAATTAGCAGTTTAACCACCTTTCAACATAATTCCGCTTAACATTCTTCCTGATTTTATCCCAAGCTGACGAGCGGAGAAAAAACGTTCATGTTCGGTAAATGTACAATTACCGGCAATTTCGATGTGTTCGGGCAGAATCCCGGCTTTTAGCAATGATTGCTTATTGGCTGTCCAAAGATCGAGAAAATAAGATGCATCTCTTTTCTCAATTATTTTATGCATGTCGAAACGGGCAGTATCAAAGTTTTCAACCACCTCTTTCCCAACTTCGTACACCTTGACGGAGATGGATGGCCCGATTGCAACCATTATTTCGGCAGGATTGGACCTGAACTTTTCAATCAAGGCTGCAATCGTTTTTTCGGCAATTCGTTCACAGGTTCCCCGCCAACCGGCATGTGCAACAGCAATTACTTTTTGTATGGGATCGAAGAATAATAGTGGAACGCAATCGGCTGTAGTAACTCCGATACATACCTGAGTCAGTCGGGTAATTAAGGCATCGACGCCGTAAATATAATTTGCTCTTTTTTCAGTAGTGAGTCCGAAAAATGCATCGTCAATTTCCCTTATTTCGGTGCCGTGGGTTTGATAGGGAATAATTAATTTTTCGGGATCAATACCAATTTGTTTGCACAAGAGTTCTTGATTCCGGGTAACAACTGCCGGATTATCGCCGGAAAAAGGACTTAAATTGAATGATGCGTAATTGCCCACACTTACACCACCTTCACGGCTGGTGCAAAAATGGGCAATCTCATTGTATTTATTTAATAATTTGTATGTTATCACATTTTTTCTATTTCCCTTTGGAATAAATATCTTACTACATACTACCAATATAGGTATAAGTCCTTCCGAAAAGTAGTCTATAGTTCATCCCAACCAATTCCTTTGTATTTGCTTAAATCATCCTCTTCCTCTTCTTCTTCGATTTCTTCTTCGATTTCCTCCTCCTCGTGATAAGTAATCTCCATCGGACGATGTTTTATTTCAATCACTTTATTCGATTCTTTGTTAATTTCTGTCCAGATCAGGTCTTTCAATTCCACAATTCCCATTCCGCTCAACGAAGAAATAAATACTGTTTGAATATTGGGCGGAACTTGTTTTTTTACGTCTGCCAGCAATTCTTCATCGAGTATATCGCACTTTGTAATGGCAAGAATCCTTTGTTTGTCAACTAATTCAGGATTATACTGTTTTAATTCGTTGAGTAAAATTTCGAATTCATGGAGTATATCATCGCTGTCGGCAGGAAT
This sequence comes from Paludibacter sp., assembly GCA_028748945.1. Taxonomy (GTDB): domain Bacteria; phylum Bacteroidota; class Bacteroidia; order Bacteroidales; family Paludibacteraceae; genus Paludibacter. The sequence continues at coordinate 9,193 of JAQTOL010000029.1, read as the reverse complement.
CATAAATAACAAAATGGAATTTCGTTCAATGTGGCGTAAGAATCGTAATCCCAAACCACGACCTTCGGATGCACCTTCAATAATTCCCGGAATATCAGCCATTACGAATGATTTATTGTCGCGATAGGCAACAATACCCAGATTGGGAACAAGAGTTGTGAACGGATAATTGGCAATCTCAGGTTTTGCCGCTGAAACAACAGATAATAAAGTGGATTTTCCGGCATTGGGAAAGCCCACCAAACCGACATCAGCCAACACTTTTAATTGAAGTATAACTGTTCTTTCAATCGCCGGTTCGCCCGGTTGTGCAAATCGTGGAGTCTGATTGGTAGCTGTACGGAAATGCCAGTTACCCTGACCACCCCGTCCGCCTTTTACTAAAATAATTTCTTCGCCATCCTCTTTTATATCGCAGATGAATTCACCGGTTTCAGCATCGTATACTACCGTACCACAAGGCACTTCAATAACTTTATCTTCGCCTTCTTTTCCAAAACTACGGCTTTGTCCACCGTCTTCACCTTCACCCGAGTGAATGTGCCGGGCGTATTTTAAATGAATCAAGGTCCAGTGATTCTTATTTCCACGTAAAATGATATGACCACCCCGTCCGCCATCGCCACCATCAGGACCACCTTTTTGAGTCAGTTTATCCCTGTATAAATGTTTCGAACCTGCTCCACCTTTGCCTGAACGACAAAATATCTTTACGTAATCTACAAAGTTTGAACTTGCCATTTATGTCTTTTAGTTTATGAGATAACAAAACACACCGGAATTAGTTTCCGATGCATGTTGGAAAAGGATTTGCAATTATAATTTGGAATCGATGATTGTTGAAATACGTCCAAAAACCTCATCAATCGTACCCAGCCCATCTATGGCTGCATATTTGTTCAGTTTTTTGTAAAATTCACATGCAGGGGTCGACTGGGTCTTATAAATATTCAGCCGTTTTTTCATGGTTTCAATATTATCATCAGCACGTCCGGATGTTTCTCCACGGGTTAACACTCTTTCAATTAATGCCCGATCATCTATATGTATTTCAATAAGAACTGAAATCTTTTTATTGTGTTTGTCAAGTATTTCCTCTAATGCTTCAGCCTGAACTAAGGTACGCGGAAATCCATCCAAAATAATTCCTTTATATTCTTCCTGATCGTCTTCTATTTTATTTACCAGGATATCGATTATCATTTTGTCCGGTACAAGATTGCCTTTAGAGATATAGGTTTCGGCAATCTTTCCGAGTGCTGATTTCTTTTTAATCTCATCCCGGAGTATATCACCTGTTGATAAATGTTTCAACTTGTATTTCTCTACGATTAAGGCGCTTTGCGTTCCTTTTCCACTTCCGGGAGGGCCAAAAAGAATAATATTCAACATGACTTTAAAATTAATTATTTGCAACCCGCCTCCACAGGTAGGTTATTAAATATGTTTGTTTGAAATAAAATGACTTAAACTGAAATGACTTTCGATATTTGATGCTCGACGCACAAAAATCTCAAAGTTTAATCCTGAATTACGGTGTAAATATCTTTCAGATTCCTGCCGTATCCATCGTAATCCAATCCATACCCAACTATAAAGTCGTTTGGAATTTTCATGGCTACATAATCAACAGTGATGTCACGCTGCAATGCATCCGGTTTTTGTAGAAATGTTGCAACACGGATTTCGCTCGCACCTTTCGCCCGCAACGAACCTAAGATTCGTTCCATAGTAATTCCTGTATCCACAATATCTTCCACTACTACCACATTTCGTCCTACAACACTCTCGTTCAAACCTATAATTTCTTTTACAGCACCTGTTGTGTATAAACCATCGTACGAAGAAAGTTTGATAAAAGTGATTTCGCAGGGAACATTCACGGTTTTCATCAGGTCGCCGGCAAACATGAAAGCGCCGTTAAGTACGCAAATAAAAAGCGGGTTTTTATCTGATAAATCGCGATTGATTGCTTCACCAACCTGCTTCACTGCTTTTAGTATTTCCGATTCGGGGATGGATAACGTGAATTGTTTGTCTTTAATTTGAATAATACTCATAAATGGTATTTTTTTGGGGTAAATGAAAGAATATTGACGCAATATCATTAAAAAGTTTTGCAAAAGTACGAAAAAACATCTGTTTTAGGAAAAATAAAACAGTTATTGTAAGAATAAAAGAGATGGACAATTGGAAAACATGAATGTATGATTTGCATTTCTTTTAATCACTATTAAAGTTCAAAATTGTTTTATATCAAACAAAATACCTTACTTTGTGATTTGAATCTAAATTCAGCACCAGAAAATGCTGAATCGTTAACTTATTTGTTTAGTGCCTTTTACAAAACCATTGGACAAATAAGAGCGATGTTCCATTTATGGAATCATTCGTTTGCTTTTTCAAAACATCTAATGAATCATTCGGGTTGAATAAACAGACAAACAGAAATTAGACATTATGCAGAAAGTAGCTAAAATAGCCAATTCTTCCACGATCGACTTTTATTCAGCCAATACAAGCTCCATTCTTGAATTACCTTTGATGGATGGTGGAATTGCAGCCGGTTTTCCAAGCCCGGCACAAGATTATATTGATCTGAAAATTGATTTAAATAAAGAATTAATAGCTAACCCATCCAGTACATTTTATGGTCGGGTGAAAGGTTCATCGATGAAAGATGCGGGTATACAGGATGGAGATATTCTGGTTATCGACAAAAGCCTGGAACCGCAAGATGGCGACACAGCTGTTTGCTTTCTCGACGGTGAATTTACATTGAAATTCATAAAAATTGAACCTGATGCCGTTTATCTTGTTCCCGCAAACAGTAAATTCCAACCCATAAAAGTGACTGAAGATAATAACTTTTGTATTTGGGGAGTGGTAACTTATTCCATCAAAAATCATAAAAACCGCCATCCTCAAAAGAGGAGTAAGAAGTAGCTTTCTTGAGATATTTCCGAATATGAATAAACGTATAAACACAGGAGGCGATGCTAATTTCAATTCCTCTTCCGATAGCTATCGGGAAGGGATTAGGAGCAATTTTTTCGGGTTAATCGATTGTAATAATTTCTATGCTTCCTGCGAAAGGGTTTTTAATCCTTCGCTCAATGGCCAACCTATCGTGGTGCTCTCCAACAACGACGGTTGTGTCATCGCACGTTCATCCGAAGCCAAGGCATTGGGAATACCTATGGGTGAACCTGCATATAAATTGAAAGAATTAATTGAAACAAATCAGGTCTGTGTTTTTTCTTCCAATTACGTATTGTATGGAGACATGTCGCATCGGGTAATGAACACGATTGCAGAATTTGCCACCGAAATGGAAATTTATTCCATAGACGAAGCCTATTTATTATTGGACGGATTTGAAAATATTGATTTGAAAGCTTACGGCGAAAAAATTGTCCGGACCACCATCCGTAATACAGGAATCCCAGTCAGTATGGGTATTGCGCCCACAAAAACACTGGCTAAAGTGGCGAACCGCTTTGCCAAAAAATACAAAGCTTACAAAGGAGTATGTGTCATCGATAACGATGATAAACGTGAAAAAGCGTTGAAGTTAACTGAGATTGGCGATGTGTGGGGCATTGGCCGTCAATTCAGCAAAAAGTTGCAGTATTACAGCATCAATACCGCCTGGGATTTTACACAACGAACCAAAAGCTGGGTACGGCACACCATGGGAGTGGTAGGAGAGCGAACGTGGTTGGAACTGCGTGGAACGCCATGTATTGAAATGGATCATTCCAGCTCTAAAAAATCAATATGTACTTCGCGTAGTTTTGGCGAGCGGCTCACCGAATTTGCACCTGTTTCCGAGGCTGTCGCCAATTTTGCTGCGAGTTGTGCCGAGAAACTTCGCAAACAACATTCCTATGCCTGTGTATTGACTGTTTTTCTTCACACCAATCCGTTTGCCACAAATCAGGCGCAGTATTACAATCAAAAAGTCATGCAGCTTTCGGTTCCGACCAACGATAGTACCGAACTGATTAATTATGCCTTGCGGGGCTTAACAGGCATTTTTGCCGAAGGATACCGGTTCAAAAAAGCGGGAGTGATTGTCAGTGAAATAATTCCCGAACGACCGCTTCAGGCCGATTTATTTGATACCCGGCAACGGGAGAAGTTCAATAAAGTAATGAAGGTGATGGACAGCCTCAACGAATCTTACGGCAAACAAAAAGTAAAAGTAGCCGCTCAGGGTTTCGACCGGAAGTGGAAATTAAAAAACGAAAAGCTTTCCCCCTGTTATAGTACGAATCTGAAGGATGTGCCGGATGTAAAAGTCTAGTTACTTTAAATAAGTGACCTTGCTTTGTTTTTTTAGGTTCACTGATGTTTCGCCAGATAGTTCTGAAAAAACAGGTTTGTCGAAAGTTCATCTTTCACGGTTTTAATCAACTGTTTTGAATAAATCTTTTGAATTTTGTCGTTTTGTCGCAATAGATTTTTAAAACCCCAGAGGTGTACTACATTTTTATTCGATAATGAAAACGGATCCGTCAATAAATAATTGACCGGTAAATCAGCACGATCAGCACATATCGAGAGTAATCTTTGTTCTGCAAAAACCATTTGTGAAACCAATTCAGCCGGCTTCCCGGTATTATGAAACATGAATTGTTTCGATTCATTCAGATAGAACTGCTTAAATTCTTCGTTTTTAATGTACAGAAAGGCCGTATTCGATGGTGCTATATTCCAGTTGTAATAATCGGGGAAACTGAAATTTTCAGGGAGCTGTAAGAGTGATGGATCCAGATAAACCTGCGGGTCGGGATTTTCCTTATGCAAAGCCGTGACATCTGAATTTTTCAGCACTTCGTTTATCGGACGCATAATGATAAGGTCGGTATCCAGCATCACGCAGGGGCAGTTTTGTGCTTCCATGGCCAGTAATTTGCCTGCTGCCCAAAAGACTCCGGGATTTATCGGATAAGAATTGTTTTCGAGCACTTCCGTGTTGATACCGCCATCCCATAAGTTTAGTAAATCATGTTCTTTGATAAATTCATAACCGGTATGATCCGTAAAGAGCTTTATAGTTCCGTTATACTTTTGCCACATCAAAGCCGAAACTATCATGGTCAGAATCTCTGCCTCATTCATCGCGAAGTCTTTACCATTTGCAACGGACGGTTTAGTCCATAAAACATGGAAGGCAGGATAGGCAGCATGTTCCATGATGAGATTCAATATAACCCGATTAAATGACCGCCTACAATACCGCCATTAGCAGCCGACGAAACGGCAATCGGGCTTTGACTGCTATACTTGTTATCATTCCGGGTCTTATCGATACTTTCACGATTGATTGGAGGAGTCAGCAAAAAGTCCAGACTCGATTCATCGATGAAGCAGTACCGGGCCTGTAGTTTAAGAAACTGGTATAACCTGATATCATTCGTTTTGTTATAATCCTCAAGCAATTCGAAAAACAAATGAAAGTTATTCTCCAATTCGGTGTAAATCAGATTTTCATCTTCACAGTATTTTTCCAGTAATTTCTTTCTCGTTTCGAAATGTCCTGAATGGATTGCCACATCTACAACCAATGCCCAAATAATTTTCTGAAATGAATCTGAAATTGCCGAATGATTGTTTCTTGTAATCTTTGATTTGAACTGCATCCCTGAATTTTTTGATAAAAACTGAAATTGATTTATTTAACAGCTATAATGTGAATAGTTATTTAATAGGATACAAATATACAAGTTTGTTGTTTAACTACAATCCGGTTTTGAGCAACAGCCGGAATTTTACAGTTGATTTCGAATCTTAAGCCAAACTGTTTACGGGATATTGAACTTAATTTAATTAATTGAAATCTTCTTCGCCAAAGGAGTAAGTGTATTCGTAAGTGTTTCCTTCATTTTTGGTCAATGTCCAATTCCCCATTAAATATATTTGATTTTTCAAATTATCATCTCTATAGAATTTAATCGTTTTATCATTTTTGATGACAAAAATCGAATCATTATAGCTTAGGGACATTTTGGAGGGACCGCTGGCAATTCCAACAATTCGTAAAAATAAACTGTTGGAATTTGGTGCAATTTTATAACTTACGATGTCGTTTTCTTTATTATAAAAATCAACATTTACGGTATCCATGGAATTATTCTCCAGATAATAAGACGTGTCGTATGTTGGATTGCAACTCGATAATATAAAACAGATAATGCCTAATTTAATATTTTTCATAATCGTTATTTGATTAAACGAAAAAATATTTTTCAACGAATGATTCAGATATTGATAAATCTTTTTTCACTTACGGTTAGTGTATTTATTAACAGCAATATAAATAGCGGAGGTGGTTTAATTCTCCGTGTTAGTAATTGTATTTTTTTCAATATTCAAAATTACTAAATATCTTTAACTTTTTACGCTAATTGCAAATAAAAATGCAAACATTTTAAAACTTTTTTTTTGCTGACTAAATATGGTCACATGGATTCCCTAATAATAATGTTTTCAACAGCTTTTAATTATAAAAAGAATCGCCTCAGATTACTGAGACGATTCTTTTATTTCTGTTCATTTATTTTTATTCCGGCTTAATTAAATCAGTTGATTTATAAGCATATTTTTTGGGTGAAATTCCCTATTTTAATGATGTATAATCCACTTCTTAACTGAGGATTAATGGTTTCTATAAGTTCTGACGAGAAAACCTTCTTTCCCTGAATAGTATAAATTTCAATTTTTCCTTCGGAGAAACCCTGTAATGTAATGCTGGAATTGGACACAATTATTTTCCGACGGTCGGAATCCGGTTGAATAACGGCCGTATTCTTTTTTACACCCTGAAGCACAACATCATCAATACGAATTTCACCACCGGTAGGTGTTGAAAATTTAAGGCTCAGTATATTTGCAGATGGTACCGAAACTGTGGAAATCCATTCCCATGTTTTGGCTATTGCATTAACTGAGGCAATTTTATCGGCAGCAATCGAGCTGAATGATCCTCCATTTACTGCATACTGAACGACTAATTTTTTAGCATCTCCTGAATTTTTCCCGAAAATTCCGAATGAAAGAAGAATGTTATCAAAATCAGATGTGTTGCCACTGATTGTAAATGTGTTATTTACACTGGAATTAAAGTACAGGTTTCCATTACCCGTTACATCTGTATAACCGCTTGAAGGGTTGTTGAAACGAACATTGATAGAAGCAACCGAATCCGGGCTTACAGCTTCATCGTAAGTCCACGAATAAGTAATTCCTGCTGTAGATGAGTCGTAATCCCATACATGTTTGGTGAGTACTTCTGTTTTTTCGTAGGGAGGATTGCCAAATGATTCATGATAGAACACCTCCTGGGCATAAATGGAGGTAGTGATTGATAAAAGTACAATCGTGAATGCCAGTGTAATGATTTTTCTCATAATATTCTTATTTTATTTATCGCAAAGATATTAATTATGAAATACATATTGCAACATATTTCGCATTAAAAACTTACTATTTACCGCTATATTTATTGGATTTAACGCTAAATAACAGGAAGAAACTCTTATATATGAATAATAAATCTTATTGAAAAGCTATTTAATACTTACGAAGTGAAAAAATAAAACTCAATCCACCACCCGGCAAATTTTTGGCTGAAATAGTGCCCCGATGAAAAAGGACTCCATTTTTTACAATGGCCAAACCCAGACCGGTTCCACCCATTTTACGGCTTCGGCCTTTGTCTACACGGTAGAAACGTTCGAAGAGTCTGCTCAGATGTTCTTCGGCAACACCTATACCATTATCACTCAGGGAAAAATAGTAATATTGTTCTTCTTCACGATAACAATTTATATCTATGGTTATATTTTCACCGGCATAAGCCAGTGCGTTATCCAGTAAATTTCTGAAAATAGAATAAATCAACGAACGATTTCCCTGAATCTGAATATCGGGTTGGAAATTTTTTACTATCGTGAATCCTTTTTGTTCAATCTCTAAATGAACATCATTAAGCACATCAGAAATTATTTCTGCAACATTAAAGGTTTCTTTTTCGAACAGGCGTTTACCTTCTTCAATTTTGTTCAAAGTGGAGATGTCCTGTAACAGTGCACTTAAGCGTTGGGCCTGTTGAAATGAACGTTCCACAAAGAAATGTTGTCGCTGCGGATCCAGATCAGGATTAGCGAGTATACTTTCCAAATAACCCAGAATGCTGCTTACCGGTGTTTTTAGTTCATGTGAAATGTTTTGGGTTAAATGTCTTTTTAGTTCATTTTCATGTTCCTGAACCGAAATGTCATTTATAGATATTTCAAAAGTTTCATCCTGGAAAACAATGCATTGAACTGAAAACACACGGCTGCCTTTTTCGATGGTAAGTCGTTTTTTATTTGACAAATTAAATAATAAACTTTCGTCAATAAACTTATTTAATTCGGAAAATTCGGGAAGTGAAAAAATCTGATCCGAGCTATCACTTTGTTGATCGGAAAGTATGTTCGTATACTGAATAAAATTAGAGTTGGATAGAATTTCTTTTTTCTCCGCCGAAAAAATTCCAAGTCCTTCCTGGGATATTTGCAAATGCGTAATTAATTTCTCCCTTTCTTTGTATACTTCATCTTTGGTTGCTAAAAGCAATTTGTAAAGTTGTACGATATTTTTGCTTATTTCACCCAATTCATCATTCGGAAAATCAATTTCTGTCTCAGGTAATTCACCTTCTTCCGCTTTCTGCGTGAAAACACGTAACCGATCGATGGAACGGGTAAAATTTCTGGAAATAAAATACAAAGCCAGAATAGCCATGATAAGCACGACTGCCATAAAATTCAGGAAGAATGTATTGGCTTTGAGCATACTAATCAGGCTCACATTGTAAGGCAATGCACTTCGTACATAACAATCCGGAAACCGGTGAGCCAGATAATAATAGTCCTTTCCGGTTGAAGCGGAATGCCGGATGGCTTTACCGTTTTCTTTAGAATAAGACATTTTAATCTCGGGGCGACTCAAATGGTTTTCGAGGACTGTGTCCTTTTTCACAAATGAATCGAAAGTAACTTCGCCGGTGGTATCAATTACCGTAACCCGCAACAGGCTGTCAGGAAATAATTGTACATATTCCTTTAGCTTATCCCAATCGGGATGTTGTTCAAGGATAAACCGGTGAATGGTGAAATTATATGTAGACAGTTGATGATCG
>JAQTOL010000028.1 GCA_028748945.1 Paludibacter sp. | reverse complement strand
AAAGGAGTTGCCAAGTTTGCAAGAGCCTATATGTTTTACCGACTGACCATGGAAATGGGAGATATTCCGTATAGTGAAACCGGCAGAGGCGATATCGGTCTTTTCCGTCCGAAATATGATACTCAGGAAGAGGTACTTATTGGGATTTTGAATGAACTAAAAGAAGCAGATCAATACTTTGCTGTTGGACGCACTTTTACCGGTGACCCGACTCCATATAGTGGAAATCCGGCAAAATGGCAAAAGGCAACCAATGCATTGGCTTTGAAAATATTAATGACTTTGAGTAAAAAAGAAGGAATTGCTTCTTTGGATGTGAAAAACAGGTTTGCCGAAATTGTTGCTGCCGGTAATTTACTTGAATCAACAACCGGATTCTTTGGATTGAATTACTCGGTACAGAATAAACACCCGCTATCAGGTACAAGTAATTTATTTACAAGCCGTACCATAATAAGTTCTGTATTAATGGATAACTTGAAAAAGTATAACGACAGGCGATTATTTTATTATGCCGAACCTGCCGGAGCCAAAATCTCTGCCGGTAAATTACAGTCGGATACAGCAGCTTATGTAGGTGTTGATGTTTCAATGGATTATGCAGCAATGAATACCGCATTCAGTGCTAATAAATTCTCCGTGTTAAACAAACGTTATCTTACTGAAGCAGCCTGTGAACCGCGCATGTTATTGACTTATGCCGAACAGGAATTAATCCTTTCAGAAGGTATTCTCAGAGGTTGGATTACAACCGGATCAGCTCAAACCTATTATCAGGAAGGTGTGAAATCGGCTCTGGCTTCAATAATGGCCACTAAATCAACTTACGCGCATACTAAACCAATTGATCAGACTTATATCGATGGATATTTCACTGGTGAAGCAGCTTTTAAATCAACTGTTGACGAACAGTTAAAACAAATATGGATGCAACGTTATTTCCTGAGCTTCATGCAGGATGCTGAATACAGTTACTTTGAATACCGACGGAATGCATATCCGGTATTTCCTATCAATCCTGCAACAAGCCTGAATGAAAATAACAAATCAGGACTTCCGTTACGTTGGACTTATCCTGATTCGGAAACAGACTATAACCGCGATAATCTGATTGAAGCATTAGACAGACAATTTGATGGATATGATGAGATAAATAAGGTAATGTGGTTATTAAAGTAATTACAGTAAAAAAATCAATCTTAAATAAATTATTCAATGTAACTCAAAATTTAGTATTATGAAAACGAAACGATTACTCTTTTTTATGATTATTTCAGTGTTTACTCTAGCAACTTTAAGTGCAACTATTCCGACAAGAAAAGGTTGGTGGAAATTTGACGATCCGGCCAATCTAATGAAAGCAACTATTGGGAATCCACTGACACCTTATGGCGACACTCCCAATGAATCGGTAAATGGGCCGGCAGATGGAAATCTGGCTATCTCAGATCCAATTGGCCATGCATTAATAATGGATCATGGAATCGCAGCCAATGGTGGTGGGGCTTTAGTAAATGAATATTCTTTTCAGATTGATTTTTATGTTCCTTCACCACTTCCTAACTACGTATCATTCTTTCAAACCGGAGCAATGAATGCCGGCGATGGGGACTTGTTTATTAAAGGAACTGATGGTACAATTGGTTTGGGAGTTCTTGGCTGGTCGGCAAAAAAAGTAGTTGCCGATACATGGTATCGTATGGTTGTTTCAGCAAAATGCGGTGAGTACTACAGAGTATATATTGATGGTGAATTGTATCTTGAAAAACTCGGAATAGCTGTTGATAGCCGTCATGCGCTGGAACCACTTTCCTATATTTTTGGAGATGATGATGGAGAAGATCCAACTATTTATTGCTCAGAATTGGCTGTTTGGAATGTTCCACTCACTGAGGAGCAGGCAATTGAACTTGGAAATGCAACAACTGCTGATACATCTATGCCGGTAAGAAAAGGACTTTGGCAATTTGATGATTCAAGTAATCTGACGAAAGCAACAATTGGTACTGACCTGGTTTTAACCGGAACTCAGACTGCTGTTGCCGGACCAACTGAAACCAACCATGCTACGATGGTTCCGCTTGGAAGTTATTTGACGATGAACCATGGAATGAGTCCTAATTTAGCTGGTACTTTAGTAAACGAATGGACTTTACAGGTTGATTTCTCTATTCCAAAAACTGAAACATGGTATTCATTCTTCCAGACAGGTGCTCTTACAGACGATGCTGATTTATTTGTCGCAAGCAGTGCAAACTCTTCAGGTCGGGTAGCAAATTCAATCGGAACAGCACAAACGGGTTATTCAACCAATACATTGGCAGCTAACACCTGGTACCGGATGCTTGTCTCGGTTAAGAACGACGGATTTTTCAAAGTTTATATAGATGGAGTTTTGTGGTTAGATGCTCCTGCCCAGGGAATTGATGGAAGATGGGGACTTGATAACGTACTTCAAATATTTCAGGATAATGATGGTGATGATGGAGATATAAATTGCTCTGAATTGGGAATATGGGATGTTGCGTTAACGGCCGATCAGGCCCTTCAGTTAGGAAATGCAACAAATTCGATGTCAGATTTGAAAAATGTAATTATAAGTAAAACTGCTGATTTGGGACAAAACTACCCAAATCCATTCACACAGATAACAACTTTCCCATATCAGGTGAAAGAAACAGGAAACGTAAGTTTTCATGTTCTTGACGTAACCGGAAGGGAAATAGAAGTAGTAAACGAAGGACTGAAATCAGCCGGGGATTATAAGTTTCAGTTTAAATCTAACAAACTGACTAATGGCATTTATTATGTACAAATGTCGGTTGGAAACAGCGTGAGTACACGTAAAATGATTGTGGTTAGATAATCTGATCAGAATACAAATTATCAAAGGGTGCTTCAATAAATTGGAGCACCCTTTTTAAAGAAAACAAAAAATAAAATAAACACCGGTTAAATTTACGAGTAGAGATGAAATTAATAAAGCATTTAGAAATACTGGCCTTATTGCTATTGATAACCAACCTTGTCAATGCGACAATTCCTGCAAGAAAAGGTTGGTGGAAATTTGATGATGCTTCGAATCTTACAAAGGCGGAAACCGGTTATGGAAATTTCTTAGGACTTTTTGGAATACAGAATTCAACGGCGGGGCCAGCTTCAGGAAACGGTGCGGTGTTAATCGGTCAGGGAAGTTATTATAGAATGAATCATTTAATTTCGCCGAATGGTGGTGGAACAAAAGTGAATGAGTACTCACTTCAATACGATTTTAAAATACCTCAAAATGGTCTCTGGCATTCATTTTTACAGATAACTGCAGGTAATTCGGATGATGGTGATTTATTTATCAATCCGTCTGGAAATATCGGGGTTGGAGCGGTTGGTTACAGCAGTTATTCAGTAGTTCCCAATGAATGGTACCGACTGATTGTTTCGGTAAAAAACGGAAATGAATTCACCTGTTATCTGGATGGAAAACAAATTGTGGAAGGAGTCATTCAACCGGTTGACGGAAGATTCTCATTAAATAGTCAGATTCTTATTTTTGCCGATAATAATGGAGAAGATGGAATTATTTATTGTTCGGAACTTTCAATCTGGGATCAGGCACTCACTGCTCAACAGGCTTCTGAGTTAGGCGGATATAATCATGAAACGTATGTAGAACCTTATCAAGTAACACGGATTCCGTATTTGCAAAGTCCGGGAATCAATTCGATAAATATTTGCTGGCACGATACGGCTCAAACCGGAACAAAAGTTGAATATGGTACAGGATCAGATTTTGGGATGGCAACAACAGGTACATCTGAACTCATAAGTTCTTCATATCGATGGCACACCGTTAAACTCTCCGGATTACAGGCCAATACACGCTATTTTTATAAAGTCATGAGCGGAACCGGAGAATCCGGTGTCTTTTCTTTTAAAACCTTACCCAATTTAACCGATAAAGGCAAAATTCGATTTATTTTACTCAGTGATACACATTGCCCGGATACAACAATGGCAGGTAATGTGGTTCGGGCAGCACGTTATAAAGCTATGGAATTGTACGGTTCCGATATTGAAAATCATGTGAATGGGATTTTTCATTCCGGCGATATCGTGGTTAGCGGAAGTGTACCAGAACAATATTCAACAGAATATTTCAAACCTTTATCCTCACTCACCCCTTACATTCCAACCATGGTAGTTGCTGGAAATCACGAAGGGGAAAGTTCTTATTTTTACAATTATCTGAAAATGGATGAACTCTCTGCATTTCCCGAAAATCCGGCATTAAATGAAAAAATCTGGAGTTTAAGGGTTGCAAATTCATTATTTATAGGTCTGAATACTAATATAACCGCCCAATGCGGAACGGTTATGGCTGACTGGCTGGATACAAAACTGAGCGAAACGGAAAATAATCCTGATATTGATTTTGTGTTCCTTTTTTTTCATCATCCGCCCTTTACAGAACTCTGGAAAACAATTAACAATTCGGATGGCGGAACCGTGTACGTGAAAAATACCCTGTTTCCCATTATAAAAAAATATAGCAAGGTGCAGGAAATGCATTATGGGCATACGCATGGTTTCGAACGGGGAACCATTTTGTCTGATAAAGCGGATGGTGACTTTCGTATTGTTTGTGGTGGCGGTGGTGGAGCATTAGACCCGTGGGCAGAAGGAGCAAACGAAGATTTTAATGATATTCATGTCACAATAAGCAATTATTGTTATCAGATACTGGAAATTGATCCGGCAAATCATTCCTACGAAAACACAATGTATAGTTTGGGAAGTCCTACTGACTACGAAAATAATGTACCACTGGATAAATGGTATAAAAAGAAAAATCAGTCAGGTCCGGCTATACCAATGATTGAAACAAATAAAATTTCGGGTGAAAATACAGAATTTAATATTTCGAAATTTTCGGGAGTTGATTCATTGATGTCGCTTCAATTTCAGGTAACTAAAAATTTGATGGTAATAAAGGATTCCATAATTAATTGGGAGAATATTTATGGTGTTGATCAGTATAATAAACCGTTAGATTTGAATCATGGCATGAATATGAACCAGATTAAAATCCCGTTATCGCTTCTTTCACCAGGTGGCACTTATTATTTGCGGGTGCGTTACCGCGATTTTAATTTGAAATGGAGTAATTGGTCGGATTCATTTTTGATTAATTCGACCGAAATCAAAAAAATATATTATGAAAATAATGAATCATTGTTTCAAAATTATCCTAATCCATTCAAAAACAATACTACGATCAACTACTACATTCCTGAAGATAGTGATGTAAATTTCAGGATTTATGATATAAATTATCGACTAATTGATAATATTTCGGAAGGTTTCAAATTAAAAGGGTTTCATTCTCACGAATACAAAACAAATCAAATTGGTTATGGAATGTATTTTTACGAATTGATTACCAAGAATTTTTGCGTTGCAAATAAAATGATTAAAATTCAATAACTATAAATATTTTAAGATAAGATGAAAAACAAGTTTTTATATCTTCACATCGCGTTGATGATTTCAGCAAATTTACTTTTTGCTTCAACAAACAATCAACCGATTCGAATTCAGGGTAAAGTACTTTGCAATGGGAATGGTGTTTCTTCAGTAAGTGTAACTGACGGCATTTCGGTTGTAGAAACGGATAATAATGGTCGCTATGTACTCTCAACATGTTCAGCGCGTGATTTTGTATACTATTCGTTACCTTCGGGTTACGACTCTCCAATTATGAATGGTGTTCCGGTTTTCTATGATTCCATAAATAAGAGTAAAAAGGAACAAACAGTTAATTTTACGCTCACCAAGTGCACCAAATCACAACTAAAACATGCATTTATTTTGTGGGCCGACCCTCAGGTTCAGGAAAATAAAGAGTTTGATTTGTTGCAAACTGTAGTCGATGATGTAAAGAAAACAGTTTCTAGTCTTTCTTCTCAAATTCCTGTTCATGCAATTAGTTGTGGTGATAATGTTTTTGATCAATTGGGTTTTTATGATAAATATAAAAAAATGATTTCGCAAACCGGACTTCCATTCTATCAGGTTGTTGGAAATCATGACATGGATTACAATAACCGTTCAGATGAATTTTCATCTAAAACATTTTCCTCAAAATTCGGTCCCGAATATTATTCATTTAATAAAGGAAGAGTTCATTATATTGTACTTAAAGATGTGTTTTATTATGGATATTCATATCGATATATAGGATATGTAAATGAAAATCAGCTTAGTTGGCTCGAGAAAGATTTGTCAAGAGTTAAACCAGGGAGTACAGTGATTGTTTCGTTGCATATTCCTACTATTTATGGTGAATCTTCGAATACAGATAACTTTTCAAATTTAATGTCGAATTCAGTCATGAACCGTGCAGCTTTATATAAAATATTAGCCCCTTTTAATGCACATATTTTGGCCGGACACAGCCACACACAATGGACTACCGTAGTTTCACCAACCTTATTCGAACATACTCATGTCGCTGCTTGTGCGGCGTGGTGGCAGGGCGAAATTGGGGTGGATGGAACTCCCAAAGGATACACCGTTTATACGGTTGACAGTGATAGTTTGTCCTGGTACTTCAAAGGCGTAAATTTAAGTAAAGATGATCAATTTAAGCTTTATCCCATTAATTCAGATTTAATTAATCCGGGTTGTATTATTGCTAATGTTTATAATTATGATTCTTCATGGAAAGTTGAGTGGTATGAAAATGATTCATTGATTGGTAATATGCAGCAATACTGGGGAGAAGATCCATTGGCAAAGGAATTATACATTCCGGGCAAAAATAAAAAATATTCCTGGTTGGGCGTGGAAGAAACACATCATCTTTTTAAAGCCAAGGTTTTGAATATAAATTCAAAAATTACGATCAAAGTAACAGACCGGTTTGGTAATATATATATAAAAGGAATAAATTAAATACAGATCTTACAAAATATGAAACGTATAACGAATCTGATAATAGTAGTTTCCATTCTGGTTTCTATAACGCTTTTTTCACAAAACAAGACCGGTTACAGGCTTGTTTGGGAGGATAATTTCAATGGTAAAACAATCGATACAACGGCTTGGACACATGAAGCCGCACCGGCTGGTTGGGTAAACTGGGAGTCGCAACGATATACAAACGGTGATAATGTTAAGTTGTCAGATGGGAAATTGCTAATTGTTGCCCGGTATGAAAATGGTGAATACACTTCGGCAAGATTGATTACCAAAGACAAACGAATATTTACGTACGGAATTATTGAAATTAAGGCCAAACTTCCTCCGGGAGCTGGAACCTGGCCTGCTCTTTGGATGTTGGGACAAAATATAGATAAGGCAAATTGGCCGGACTGTGGTGAACTGGATATTCTGGAACATGTCGGCAGAGAGCCGGGCATAATTCATTCTTCCGTACATAATCTATCGGGCTATGGTGCTACTCCTTATACCGGCGTTGTGAAAATAGAAAATCCGTATTCCCGATACCATATTTACAGCATGGAATGGACGACCGATTATATTTGCTTTTATGTGGATGGTAGAAGCATTTATAAATATCAACCTGTAACTAAAGATGAAAAGACCTGGCCATTTGACAAACCTGCGTACCTTATTATGAATATTGCCATTGGAGGTGCATGGGGTGGCACAATTGATAATAGTATTTTCCCAACCACAATGACAATTGATTGGGTAAAAGTTTATAAAAAATAATTTAAATAGATGAATATGAAATACTTAATTTTATGGCTTTTAAGCATTATGACAATCACCATTAACCTGTCAGCACAGGAAGAAATTAAATTATATAAAAACGGTCCTGCTGAAACTAGTGGGATTGTAGAGAAAGAAACGATTAATAATCCTGAATTTATTTGTAATGTCACAGAAGCGAGAATGTACGCTTATATAGTGCCCAAAGAAAAAGCCAACGGAACTGCAGTTTTAATCTGTCCCGGCGGTGGATACGGTGGTTTAGCAGTCCGGAACGAAGGTTCTGAAGTAGCTACATGGTTTAATAAGCTGGGAATTACCGCTTTTGTTTTATATTATAGAATGCCAAACCAACATTCTGATATTCCATTGACGGATGCGCAAACTGCCATGGAAATTATTCGTAGTAGTGTTCATAAGTGGAATATCGATAAACATAAAATCGGAATAATCGGTTTCTCTGCTGGCGGGCATTTAGCTTCTACTTTGGGAACTCATTTTATGAAGGGTAACAGGCCGGATTTTATGATATTGGTATATCCTGTTATTTCAATGACGATAGATGGAACGAGCAAAAATTTAATTGGAGATAATCCTTCAGTGGAACTTATGAAGAGATTTTCGAACGAAAAGCAAGTCTCAAAAGATACCCCGCCCACTTTACTTATCGCAGCGGCAGATGACGAAGTGGTTTCTGTTGAACACAGCTATGCTTTTTATAAAGCATTGAAATCCAAGAATGTTCAGGCAGAGATAAAAATCTATGATAAAGGGGGGCATGGCTTTGGAATGAAGAAAAGTGGGTTGCAGGTAGACAACTGGCTTGATTTTGTAAAGGAATGGCTTATAAAATGTAATTATATAACAACACAATGAGTCATATTCAAAATTGAAACTTCTTTGTTTAATTAATCTACTATAAATTAGGAGATAAATTGTTTTGTTAATCAGAAATAAAAGATTAGCCCATTTTTTATAAAATACAAATTTAAAGAGACTGATTTTTAAACATAATATTTACTTAGAAACTTAGGTATTAAAAATAAATGGTTGAATTCATGAGTATTATGCTATTAATGTTGTTGAAAATAGAAAGTGAAAGTAAGGAAAATAAAATATTTGCAACAGGGCTATTGCCCATTAAAATATTATACCTATCTTTGCAACCCATTTTGGAGAAAAATCAAAGGGATATAAATAAAGCAGTTAAAGTTATCAAAAACAAAGTAAAATGCCTACAATTCAGCAATTAGTTAGAAAAGGAAGAGCAGTTATCGTCGATAAAAGCAAGTCACGCGCATTGGATTCTTGTCCACAACGTCGTGGTGTTTGTGTTCGTGTGTATACTACCACTCCAAAAAAACCGAACTCGGCAATGCGTAAAGTTGCTCGTGTACGTTTAACTAACCAAAAAGAAGTGAATGCTTACATTCCGGGCGAAGGACACAATTTACAAGAACACTCAATCGTATTGGTTCGTGGTGGTCGTGTGAAAGACCTTCCGGGGGTTCGTTATCACGTGGTTCGTGGAACACTCGATACTTCCGGCGTTGCTGGTCGTACACAACGTCGTTCTAAATACGGAACAAAACGTCCTAAAGCAGGAGCTGTAGCCGCAAAAGGTGCACCCGTTAAAGGCAAAAAGAAATAAATAGTAAATTGATACCAGGTTGGTTGTAATTCGTAAGGAAAATGCAACAGACGAAACATTTCAGTTTCTATAAAAAACAAACTAACAAAATCAAGTTTAAACACTTGTTTGAGTTTTCAGGAAGCAGATGAAAAGTTGAGTAAATGACTCGGAGGAGTCGTTGAAGTAAGACTAAAGCAACTAAAAAAACAAAAACGGAAATTTTAAGTAAAAATGAGAAAATCGAAACCAAAAAAGAGGATCGTACTACCTGATCCGGTTTTCAATGAATCGATGGTTACAAAATTTGTAAACCACTTGATGTATGATGGTAAAAAGTCTACAGCATTCGACATTTTCTATTCATCGCTCGAAACTGTGAAAAACAAGCTTCCGAACGAAGAAAAATCCCCTCTTGAAGTTTGGAAAAAAGCCCTCGAAAACATTACTCCACTCGTGGAAGTAAAATCTCGTCGTGTCGGTGGTGCTACATTCCAGGTCCCAACAGAAATCCGTGCAGATCGCAAGGAATCAATTTCAATGAAAAATCTTATATTATACTCTCGCAAACGCGGAGGACGTTCGATGGCTGATAAATTGGCTGCCGAAATTGTTGATGCCTTTAATAACCAGGGTGGTGCTTTCAAACGTAAAGAAGATATGCACCGCATGGCAGAAGCTAACAGGGCATTTGCACACTTCAGATTTTAATTGAACAAACAAGAACAGTATAAAAAAGATATTCATAGTTAACAAATGGCTAAAGGAGATTTAAATTATAATAGGAACATCGGTATCATGGCGCATATCGACGCCGGAAAGACAACTACTTCCGAGCGTATTCTGTTCTACACCGGTTTGACACACAAAATCGGTGAAGTTCACGATGGTGCAGCTACTATGGACTGGATGGAACAAGAACAGGAACGTGGTATAACCATTACTTCTGCTGCAACAACGACTTCATGGGATTATATGGGTGATAAATATAAAATCAACCTTATTGACACTCCGGGACACGTTGACTTTACAGTTGAAGTAGAGCGTTCGTTACGTATTTTGGATGGTGCTGTAGCTACTTTCTGTGCCGTTGGTGGTGTTGAGCCGCAATCGGAAACAGTATGGCGTCAGGCTGACAAATACCATGTGCCACGTATTGGCTTTGTAAACAAAATGGACCGTTCGGGAGCCGACTTCTTTGAAGTTGTTCGTCAGGTAAGAACCGTTTTAGGTGCTAAACCATGTCCGATTCAAATTCCTATCGGTGCCGAAGAAAAATTCAAAGGCGTTATTGATTTAGTGAAAATGAAGGCTATTCTTTGGCACGACGAATCAATGGGAGCTGAATACGATGTGGAAGAAATTCCGGCTGATTTGTTGGCTGAAGCACAGGAGTGGAGAGATAAAATGCTCGAAATTGTTGCAGAATACGATGATGTTTTGATGGAAAAATACTTTGATGATCCTTCTACCATTACAGTGGAAGAAATTCAGGTAGCTATCCGTAAAGCAACTCTTTCAATGGAAATTAATCCAATGATTTGCGGTTCTGCCTTTAAAAATAAAGGGGTACAAACCATGCTTGATGCTGTTTGTGCTTATCTTCCAAGTCCAATGGATACTCCGGAGACTATAGGTTTCGACCCACGTGATCCGGAAAAAGTGGTTGTTCGTCATCCTGATGCAAAAGAACCTTTGTGTGCTTTGGCATTTAAGATTGCTACCGACCCTTATGTAGGACGTTTGTGTTTCTTCAGAGTTTATTCAGGAAAACTGGACGCAGGTTCATATATTTATAATACCCGTACAGGTAAGAAAGAACGTATATCACGTATCTTCCAAATGCACTCTAACAAACAAAATGCCGTTGAATTAATTTCAGCCGGTGATATTGGAGCAGGAGTAGGATTTAAAGATATTCGTACCGGTGATACTTTGTGTGACGAAAATCATCAGATTACATTGGAATCTATGGATTTCCCTGCACCGGTTATTGGTATTTCCATTGAGCCTAAAACTCAAAAAGATCTTGATAAATTAGGTCTGGGACTTTCAAAATTAGCTGAAGAAGATCCAACGTTTACAGTACATACTCAGGAACAATCAGGTCAGACTATTATTAGTGGTATGGGTGAACTTCACCTCGAAATCATTATCGACCGTCTGAAACGTGAGTTCAAAGTTGAATGTAATCAGGGACGTCCACAGGTTAACTATAAAGAAGCCATTACTCAGGAAGTTCAATTGCGTGAAACATATAAGAAACAATCGGGTGGACGTGGTAAGTTTGCCGATATGATTGTGAAAGTGGGACCAATGGATAAAGACTTCGAAGGAGGTCCATTGCAATTTATTGATTCTGTGAAAGGTGGTAACATTCCAAAAGAATTTATTCCTTCAATCCAGAAAGGTTTCCAAAATGCCATGAAGAATGGTGTTTTAGCCGGATTCCCACTGGATAATTTAAAAGTAACCGTTCTTGATGGTTCATTCCATGCGGTTGACTCGGATCAGTTATCTTTCGAAATTTGTGCTTCTATTGCATACAAAACCGCTTGTGCTAAAGCTAAACCTGTTCTGTTGGAACCAATCATGAAAATGGAAGTGGTTACACCGGAAGAAAATATGGGTGATGTAATTGGTGACTTGAACAAACGTCGTGGTCAGGTGGAAGGTATGGAATCGAGCCGTTCAGGAGCCCGTGTAGTAAAAGCAAAAGTGCCATTGTCCGAAACATTCGGTTATGTAACTGCTTTACGTACTATCAGTTCCGGCCGTGCAACTTCTACAATGGAATTTGATCATTATGCTGAAGTTACAAATTCAATTGCTAAAGAAGTAGTTGCTGAAGCTAAAGGAAAAGTCGAATTACTATAATAGTTGACTAAACTAATAAATATCAATTGTAGAATCTTTGGATAGTGAATGACTCTTATCCGAAGATTCCAACAATTAAAAAATAAATAAATATAAAAACGACAATGAGTCAAAAAATCAGAATCAAATTAAAATCTTACGATCACAACCTGGTTGACAAGTCAGCTGAAAAAATCGTAAAGACAGTGAAAGCAACCGGAGCTGTTGTAAGTGGTCCAATTCCATTACCAACACATACCCGTATTTTTACTGTGAACAGTGCCACTTTCGTAAACAAAAAGTCGCGCGAGCAATTTAAACTTTCTTCTTACAAACGTCTAATCGACATTTACAGCTCAACCAGCAAAACAGTTGATGCTTTGATGAAATTGGAATTGCCAAGTGGAGTTGAAGTAGAAATTAAAGTATAAAACTACCCCTAGCCCCTAAAGGGGAATTAGGAATTAGGATTAGAAAATATCAAATAATAAACACGACCGTTCCCCCTTTAGGGGTTAGGGGTCATAACAACAATTGAAATGCCAGGATTATTAGGAAAAAAAATCGGAATGACATCCGTTTTCAGTGCCGATGGTAAAAATGTACCATGCACCGTTATCGAAGCAGGTCCTTGTGTTGTTACTCAAATTAAATCGGTAGATACCGATGGCTATGCAGCTGTTCAGGTAGGTTTTCAGACGAAGACCGAAAAGCACACAAACAAAGCCGAAATGGGCCGCTTTAAAGCAGCCGGAGTAGCACCTCAGAGACACTTGGTTGAGTTCAGTGGATTCGAAAGCGAATTCAAATTAGGTGATGCAATCACCGTTGAAATGTTTGAAGCCGATACGTTTGTCGACGTAGTCGGAACTTCAAAAGGTAAAGGATGGCAAGGCGTTGTAAAACGTCACGGTTTTGCCGGTGTAGGTCAAGCTACTCACGGACAACATAACCGTTTACGTGCACCGGGTTCTTTGGGAGCTTCTTCATATCCTTCACGCGTATTCAAAGGAATGCGAATGGGTGGTCGTATGGGAAGTGATAAAGTTACCATGCAAAACTTGCTAGTATTAAAAGTAATTCCGGAACATAATTTGATTCTGATCAAAGGTTCTGTTCCAGGAGCGAAAGGTTCAATCGTAATCATCAATAAATAACCATGGAACTAAGTATATTAAACATCAAAGGAGAAGACACAGGAAGAAAAGTATCGCTGAACGATACGATCTTCGGTATTGAGCCAAATGACCATGCTATTTATTTAGATGTGAAACAATATTTGGCTAATCAACGTCAGGGAACGCACTCGTCAAAAGGCAGAAGCCAGTTGTCCGGTAGTACCCGTAAATTAGGAAAACAAAAAGGTAGCGGTGGTGCCCGTCCGGGAGACATTAAATCCGGTGTTCGCGTCGGCGGTGGACGTATGTTTGGTCCTCATCCACGCGACTATCACTTCAAACTGAATAAGAAAGTAAAGCAATTGGCACGTAGATCGGCCTTGTCATATAAAGCAATAAACAACCAAATTTTCATCGTTGAGAACTTAACTGATTTTGCAGCAAAGACTAAAGATTTCGTTGCATTGACAAAGAATTTACAAGTAGCTGATAAAAAGCCGTTAATTATTTTAGCATCTGCAAATAAAAACGTATATTTGTCGGCCCGTAATTTGACGACTGCAAAAGTCGTAACTGTTTCTGAATTAAGTACTTATATAGTTCTTGATTCGAGAGCACTTGTATTAACTGAAGATGCGGTTACCGGGGTAGAACAAATTTTTAAAGCATAAGGAGATACATAAAATGGGAATTATCATAAAACCGATTGTTACAGAAAAAATGTCAAAGCTGAGCGATAAATTAAATCGTTACGGTTTTAAAGTGCAGAAAGACGCGAACAAGATTGAAATCAAGCAAGCGATTGAAGCCATGTACAATGTAACTATTGAAGACGTAAATACCTTGATTGTAGCCCCTAAGCAGAAAAGCCGTTCTACAAAAAGTGGCGTTGTCAAAGGGAAAACATCGGCTTATAAAAAAGCCATTGTTACAGTTAAACAAGGAGAACAAATAGATTTTTATAGCAATATTTAAACAGAAAAATGGCTGTACGTAAACTAAGACCCACAACACCGGGGCAGAGACACAAAGTTATTGGTGCATTCGACTCAATTACTACGGGTTCACCAGAGAAATCTCTTGTTATAGGCGGATCAAAATCCGGAGGTCGTAACCATGATGGTAAAATGACCATGCGCTACCTCGGTGGCGGACACAAGAAGAAATATAGAGTAATTGACTTTAAACGAAACAAAGAAGGCGTTCCCGCTACAGTAAAAGATATCGAATACGATCCGAATCGTTCGGCACGTATTGCGTTACTTTATTATGCTGATGGTGAGAAAACTTACATTCTTGCTCCTAACGGGTTGCAGGTTGGACAAATCGTTGTTTCGGGTGAAGGAGCATCTCCAGAAGTTGGAAATGCATTGCCATTGCAAAACATACCGCTGGGTACGATAATTCACAACATTGAATTACGTCCGGGACAAGGTGCCGCGATGGTACGTTCCGCGGGAACATTTGCTCAACTCACATCACGTGAGGATAAATATGCCATTGTTAAATTGCCTTCA
>JAQTOL010000027.1 GCA_028748945.1 Paludibacter sp. | reverse complement strand
GGACGAACAAAAAGCTTTTCCTGTTGTGAGTTCTATTTCCGAAATTGAAGGAAATACCGCTTTAGCAGTGGCTGCCGAACTGATGAGTAACGAACGTGGAGGAAAAGGACTGTTACTCGGTGGTGTTGCCGGACTCAGCCCGACTGAAGTCCTGATTTTAGGTGCCGGAATTGCCGGATCTGTAGCTGCCCGTTCGGCATTGTCATTGGGAGCACAGGTTAAGGTTTTCGATCACGATATCAATAAACTTCGTAAAATACAACACTATCTTGGTCAACAGGTTTTTACCTCTGTAATTCATCCCACGGTACTTTTCAAGGCGCTGGCTTCGGCTGATGCAGTTATTGGAAATTTAAGATACATAAATGGATCCGAACGGTTTATGGTTTCAGAAGATCTGGTAAAAACAATGAAGCCCGGAGCTATCATTATCGATTTGAGTGTGGACCAGGGAGGATGTTTTGAGACATCCGAATGCAGAACGCTTCAAAATCCCATTTTTGAAAAACATGGAATTATTCATTATTGCGTTCCCAATATCTCAGCCCGGGTAGGTCGTACATCTTCAATGGCACTCAGTAATATCTTTGCACCGATTTTACTCAAAATCGGTCATTCCGGCAGCATCAGTTCGGCCATTGCCGAAAGTAATGGATTCAAACACGGTGCATATATCTATGGAGGCGTGTTGGTCAACAGGTTAATCGGTGATTATTACGGGATAGCTTCAAATGACATCGGGTTATTATTGGTGGGTTATTGAAAAATCGGACGGAGCTAAACTGCCAGATGGATCATATCTCATAATATCCTATCGTATTTACTCATACATTTTAAGGTGGGTATTCCCAAATAGTATGGTTTTATTCAATTAAAGTCATAAAACATTCATTTTTTACTCCGGTTCATTTTTTCGTATTCAGTGCTAAACTAATCATTTGATGCTGGATTTTGATAAGTTCTGTTATCCAATGCAGAAAACTATTGGAATCCAAATCTGTTACTATATTAGAAGAATGATCAAATTTACTACAGATATTATTCTTCCTGAGAATTAATTTTTGACAGATGATTTTAGATAAGTAAAAGGAAAAAAAATATCCTGTTATAAAACACTTTGTCATTTTAAAACAGGAGATCCTGTAGCTTCGGGTACTTAATTATCGGTTTTATTGACCGTAAACAAAACGGGTTTATTTTTTCAATTTTTGAAATGAGGTACTAAGATTGATACTAAGTTGTTTTTTTGTACCTTTGCTAGCCAATTTTACCAATATTTTTACCTGGTATATTAATGAACTTATTATTGGAAAACCTGATTTTTATAGTCAACTTAAATAAATTCATTCAAATTACTTTTTTTAGATTGAACATTAACACAAACCTTTTTTATAATATCCTTTATAGGATAAATGAAATAACTGTTGAACGATAACTGTTGACTAATATTTTATGCCGCAAACTCAAGTTGAAATAATCTCGGAAGAGCAACAAATTCAGGATGAATTTGACGCATTACTGGAAGATTATAGTAATACTAACCACCGACAAAAAATTGAGCTTATCACCAAAGCATTCAATTTTGCAAAAACTGCTCATAAAGGCATCAAACGCCGTTCGGGGGAACCATACATTATGCATCCGCTGGCTGTAGCCCGGATAGTGGTTCGCGAAATTGGACTTGGGTCTACATCGATTTGTTCAGCGCTCCTTCACGATGTTGTGGAAGATACCGATTATACTGTTGAAGATATTTCAAATCTTTTTGGACCTAAAATTGCTCAGATTGTCGATGGCTTAACTAAAATATCCGGTGGGGTTTTTGCTGAAAAAGCATCGCTGCAAGCGGAGAACTTTCGCAAATTATTGATTACGATGTCGGAAGATATACGGGTTATCCTGATCAAAATTGCCGACCGCCTTCATAATATGCGTACCCTGGGTTCAATGCCACTTGCCAAACAATTTAAAATAGCCGGCGAAACTCAATATATTTACGCACCGCTGGCTCACCGTTTAGGACTTTTTGCAATTAAAACCGAACTGGAAGACCTCAGTTTTAAATTCGAACATCCCGAAACATATCAGACCATAGAAACTCAGTTGGAATTGGATAAAGAATCCAGAGACATCTTTTATGAAGAGTTTTCAAAGCCTATTAATAAAAAACTGACTGAAATGGGTTACGAATTTAAACTTCGTGGACGCATTAAATCCGTATATTCCATATCCCAAAAAATGGCGATACGTAATATCCCGTTCGAGGAAGTGTACGACATTCTGGCGCTGCGTATCATTTTTAAACCCCGTGCCGGAATGACTGAAAAAGATCAGTGTTGGATGTTATATTCAGCAATCACCGGAATATACACTCCGCATCCCGAACGAATCCGTGATTGGGTCAGTACACCAAAGGCCAATGGCTATGAAGCGTTGCATGTAACGGTTATGGGACCGAATGGCAAATGGGTGGAAGTCCAGATTCGAAGCGAACGAATGAACGATATTGCCGAAAAAGGATTGGCTGCACATTGGAAATACAAAGCCGGCGAAACCGGCGAAACCGATGAATCGGAATTGGATAAATGGTTGAAATCTATTAAGGAAATGTTGGAACATCCCGAACCCAACGCCATTGATTTCATGGATACCTTTAAATTAAATCTTTTTGCTTCCGAAATATTTGTTTTTACTCCCAAAGGTGAAATAAAAACAATAGCACAAGGTGCTACTGCACTCGATTTTGCTTATTCACTTCACTCCGACCTCGGGAATCATTGTATTGGCGCAAAGGTAAATCACAAACTGGTGCCACTCAGCTACAAACTCAACAGTGGTGACCAGATTGAAATTCTTACTACAAAAAAACAAACACCACAGGTTGAATGGCTCGATTATGTGACAACAGCAAGGGCAAAAAGCAAACTTAAGGCATTGTTTAAAAAGGAAGAAAAATCCTTTATTTCCGATGGACAAAAACTCATTGAAGATTTACTGGCCGGTATGAAATTACTTCCGGACAATGAGAATATGATCCGGATTTTAAACTACTACAATTTAACGCAAAGAACCGAACTCTTTTTACAGGCTGGAAAAGGAGTCTTGAATTTGAATGAAATACGCAAAATTGCATTTAAGCCTAAAAACCAAAATGTATTTGTCAAATACCTTCGGATGCCATTCGGTGGTTCGTCCGACAACAATAAACAAACTCCAAATGTAGCTCCTGACGTTAAAATTGATCGAAAAAAGACGATTAAACTGACGGAAGAAAATGCCGGCAAAACCTATAAAATTGCCGAATGTTGCCGACCCATCCCGGGAGACGATGTATTTGGCTACGTGGATGACTCCGAAACGGTAATTATTCATAAACGTCAATGTCAGGTAGGAGCCAAACTAAAAAGCAATTTTGGAGAACGAATCGTTTCAGCAGATTGGGCTACACACAAAGTGCTTTCATTTTTAGAAAGGCTTGAAATCAAAGGAATTGACAAAAAGGGTATTTTAATTGAAATCCTCAAAGTAATTTCCGATGGTTACGGAGTAAATATCAGCAGTATAAATATTGAAACAAATGCAGGAATTTTCATTGGTCTTTTCAGCATTTACGTGCACGATACCGAAGAAATAAATAATTTGTGCCGGAATATCATAAAAATTAAAGAAATAAATTCCGTACAACGAATTCAGGAATAAATCTCTGCAGAATATTCAAACGGGCTGAATTTCAATAAAGAAATTCAGCCCGTTTAATATTCAATTATATCTCTAAAACCCGGTGAACTAGTTACTGGTATTTCTAGTATCTTTTACCACCACATCGTGAGCACCACCTTCGATGATGCTGGTGGAAGAAACCAATGTGATTTTGGCATTATGTTTTAAATCATCAAGATTGATAACTCCACAACTGCTCAGCGTTGATTTAATTTTTCCCAGTGTAATGTCCAGGTTATCTTTTAGTTTTCCGGCATAAGGAACAAAACTGTCCACACCTTCTTCAAACTTCAGGTTCTCACTTCCGCCCATATCATAACGTTGCCAGTTACGTGCACGGTTTGAACCTTCGCCCCAATACTCTTTCATGTAGTTACCGTTTACCATCAGTTTTCGGGTCGGGCTTTCGTCAAAACGGGCAAAATAACGTCCCATCATCAGAAAGTCGGCTCCCATAGCCATTGCCAGCACCATGTGATAATCCTGTACGATCCCACCATCAGAGCAAATTGGAACATAGACTCCGGTTTTCTGGAAATACTCGTCGCGGGCTTCAGCCACTTCAATCAAAGCTGTAGCCTGACCCCGTCCAATCCCTTTCTGCTCACGGGTAATACAGATAGAACCACCACCAACACCAACTTTTACAAAATCGGCTCCTGCTTCGGCCAGGTAAAGAAATCCATCCCTGTCCACCACATTTCCGGCACCTACTTTCACATGCTCGCCAAAAGAGGTTTTAATATATTCAATGGTTTCTTTTTGATAAACTGAAAAACCATCGGAAGAATCGATACACATAACATCTACACCGGCTTCAAGCAACGCGGGAACACGAGCTTTATAATCCCGGGTATTAATACCGGCACCCACTAACAGTTTCATATTGTCGTCCGAAAGTTCGTTGGGATTGGCCTTGTGGTTTTCGTAGTCCTTACGGAATACAAAAAACTTGAGGTTTTGGTCTTTATCAATGATGGGTAAACAATTTAATTTATGATCCCAAATGATATCGTTGGCTTCGCCAATAGATATTCCAAACTCTCCGGTAACCAGTTTTGAAAACGGAGTCATAAACTCTTTAACCTTAGTATCGAGATTATCACGGGTTATACGATAATCACGTCCTGTTACTATGCCGAGTAATTTACCCTGTGATGATCCATCATCAGTTACTCCGATTGTACCATGTCCGGATCTTTCTTTCAATGCAATGACATCGCTTAATGTGTTTTCAGGAGTCAGGTTGGCATTACTCACAACAAAACCTGCCTTAAACATTTTTACTTTGGACACCATTTCTACCTGTGTTTCAATATCCTGGGAACCATAAATAAATGAAAGCCCTCCGTTCCGTGCAAGTGCGATAGCCATTTTGTGGTCAGAAACCGATTGCATGATAGCTGAAACAAAAGGTGTGTTGAGTGAAATAGGAGCCGTTTCCCCTTTTTTGAATTTCACCAGTGGGGTCCTCAGTGAAATATTTCCCGGATTACATTCCTTGGTAGTTAATCCCGGAATCAATAGATATTCACTGAAAGTTCTGGAAATATCGTTTAAAATATGTGCCATATTGAGGGGTAGAATAAAAGTTTTGCAAAGATAGCCAAAATTCAAATACCAGTCAAGTATTTTTCATATTCTTCAAATTTCTGAACTTATCGATTGAAAACAATATGATATTATAATTTTTTGTTGACAATAATGTTTGGAGTGAATCCTACGACCTCTAACTTTCGATTAATAATTACTAAAATTCAGTTCGCTTTTTATTCATTTCAGATTTTAAATTATAACTTTGCGAAGCATTTTTGAGTTATTATATAACAAAACAAGTAATATACCGTTTAAATCCCGATAGATTCAGCACTGTTAAATCTAAGCTAAGTTTATATAAACATTTAAATCAATTTATGAAACCATCAGTAATTAGAATTTTTGCATTTCTTATTTTTGCCGGCAACCTTGTAGCACAAACAAACGATCCTGTGCTTATGACCATAAATAGTAAACCTGTCCTTCGGTCGGAATTTGAATATATCTACAATAAAAACAACACAAACAATTCGTTAGATAAAAAAACATTGGATGAATATGTTGATTTATTTGTAAACTTCAAATTAAAAGTTGAAGAAGCGGAAGCCCAGGGGATTGATACGACAAAATCTTTTATTACTGAATTAGCCGGATATCGTTCACAATTAACCAAACCCTATCTGACGGATTCGAAAGTAGATGACGCTGTTTTACAGGAAGCATATAACCGAATGAAAGAAGATGTCGATGTGAGTCATATTCTTATTCGCATACCACAAAACGCTACTCCGGCCGATACATTGAAAGCCTGGAATACGATACAGTCTGTTATGAAACGCTTGCAAAAGGGAGAAGATTTCGCTAAAGTTGCCAGGGAAGTTTCCGAAGACCCTTCGGCTGCTGAGAATGGCGGTCATATTGGTTATATTTCGGCATTCCGCACTGTATATCCTTTCGAGACAATGGCATACAATACAGCTGTAGGCTCGCTTTCAAAAGTGGTGCGTTCGGCTTTTGGTTATCATATTATTAAAGTTCATGCCCGTCGTAATTCTTTAGGGGAGATTTTAGTGGCACACATAATGAAATTTACAGCCAAAGATGATGAAGCGACAAATAAAAAAGCCAAAGCAGAGATTGACTCCTTATACCAACGTATTTTAGCAGGAGATGACTTCGGTACGCTGGCTGAGAAATATTCTCAGGACAAAGGTTCTTCGGTAAAAAAAGGAGAATTACCCTGGTTTGGTACCGGACGTATGGTTCCTGAATTTGAAACGGCAGCTTTTGCCCTGAAAAATATCGGTGATGTGAGTAAACCTGTTCAATCAGCTTACGGATGGCATATCATCAAGTTGCTCGACAAAAAAGGGTTAGATACATTTGATAATGTGAAAGCCGATCTGGAACGAAGAGTGAAACGCGATGAACGTGCAAATCTTGGAAAAGAATCATTCTTACGAAAATTAAAGGCGGAATACAAGTATCAACTGATTAACCCAAACCTGCAGGAATTTTATACAATAGCAACCAACCGTAAGTTGAGCGATTCTACATTTATAGCAGAAGCTGCCAAATTGAATAAACCGCTTTTCAGCTTTGCCGGTAAAAATTACTCGCAAGCCGATTTCGCCAATTATTTGAAGAAAAACAGCACTTCCGATGAAAGCATTGCCTCCGAAATGATTGATCAAAAACTGAATGCCTATGTTGACAGCGAATTAATGGCTTACGAGGATACGCAACTGGAAAAGAAATATGATGATTTCCGGTTCCTGATGAATGAATATCACGATGGCATTTTGTTGTTCGACGTAAGCAATAATGAAGTATGGGAAAAAGCCTCGAAGGATACCGAAGGATTAGCGAAGTATTTCGATGAGCATAAAGCAGACTATACCTGGAAAGAACCACATTACAAAGGACGTGTCATCTGGTGCAAGGACAAAGCTACATTTAAGGCAGCCAAATCGATTGTAAGCAAATCAAAAAACGATTCGATTGATAAATATCTGACCAGCCGTTTGAATGATAGTATTCAATATGTGAAAATTGAAAAAGGACTATTTGTCAAAGGTGACAACAAAGTAGTTGATAATGAGATATTCAAGACAAAAGATAAATTGGTTCCTTCCACAGACTATCCTTATGTTTTCTTAGTCGGGAAAATGCTAAACAATACACCCGAAGACTACACCGATGTTCGTGGGTTGGTAACTGCCGATTATCAGGAATTTTTGGAAAAAGAATGGATTAAAGCATTGCGGGCAAAATATCCGGTTGTGATCAACCAGGCTGTTTTGAAAACCGTTAAGCAAAACTAATAATATTACTACGCGAAAATAGAAGTCTTCATTTGGCTTTTATTTTCGCGTTTTCATTTCAATTTATGAACGATTATTCAATCCGTGTACATGACTAAAAGTTCTTTCTTACTGATATTTATCCTGACCCTACTCCTGTCTTCGTGTGCCCGGAAAGCCGCCGATGGAACCCGCACACCTTTACTCGAAGTGGAAGGGAAATTCCTGTATCTGGATGAAGTTCAACAGATAATTCCGCCCCATATGAATGATTCGGACAGCACGGAAATTGCCAAAAGTTATATCCGTAAATGGGTTACGGATGTATTGATGTACGAAAACGCGAAACGAAATGTCACCAATCAGGCTGAAATTGATGAAATGGTGGAGAGTTATCGCAAGTCGTTGACTATCCATCAATACCAACAAAAAATGATTGAGCAGCGACTGCCGAATGAACCTACGGATGAAGAACTCAAGGCATTTTATACCCAATACAGTGATCAGTTAATATTGAAAGACAATATCATCAAAGGATTACTGCTTGTTGTTCCCGAAAAAGCGCCCAGAATGAGCAGTGTTCGCAGTTGGGTACAATCCGCAAATTTAAAATCCCTGGAGAATATCGAAAAATACAGCATTCAAAATGCCATTAGTTATGATTATTTTGGTGATAAGTGGATGGTCTTTTCCGATATCTTAAAAAAAATGCCACTTCAACTAGAAGATCCGGCTAATTTCATTGCCACGAACAAATTTATTGAGACCTCCGACAGTACGAAACATTATTTCTTACGAATAGAATCTTACCGGACCATCGGGCAAGTGGAACCGTTCGAAATGTCAAAAGACAGAATTTCCAATATCCTCCTCAATAAATACAAAGCCGATTTTATAAGTAAATTTGAAACCGAATTGTACGACGATGCCGTGAAAGATGAAGATGTTACTTTCTTCAAAATTCCTCAAAAAGCGAAGAGTAACCCATAATCAATTTAAGATCATTCGTTGCTTCTCTTATTATCAAAACAATTCCTCTATTTATGTCTCGCATTTCTCTTTTAATGTACTAATTTTGCTTGTTATCGGTGGGATTATATGAAAAATCTTAACCACCAGAAAGAAGCATTTCACAACCGTTAAAAACAGCTGCCAGTACGGTGCAATTTTATCCGAATCATCACTTTGCAATCCGACAAAAGGACAATTTCACCGAAATCATCACTTTGTTGGATCGACAAGAGTACAATTTCACCGAAATCATCGCTTTGTTGGTACGACAAGAGGACAATTTTACCGAAATCATCGCTTTGTTGGACTGACAAGAGAATAATTTCACCGAAATCATCGCTTTGTTGCTACGACAAGAGGACAATTTCACCGAAATCATCGCTTTGTTGCTACGACAAGAGGACAATTTCACCGAAATCATCGCTTTGTAGCACTGCAAGAGTATAAATTGAATATAAGTGGTTTATTGTACCCAAACCAGAACATTTAATGATAGAAAAAGCATTATTGAAAGCTTTCAAAGCGGTACTTTGAAATGAAAAAGTCAGATTGAAATCTTAATAACAATCTAACGGAACGATGATATCGGTGCGATTTTTTCATGTATCGCTGAATATGCACTATAATTATTCAAATGTTGTTGTAATTCGTTTCAGCAAAGTAGCAACCGATACTGCAGCAAATTGGTGCGATACCGCAGCAAAAAGGTGTGATATCGCAGCAAATTGGTGCGTGATCTCAACTAAACGGTGCGATACCGCAGCAAAAAGGTGTGATACCGCAGCAAATTGGTGCGTGATCGCAGTAAAACGGTACGACATCGCAACAAAACGGTGCGATACCGCAGCAAAAAGGTGTGACACCGCAGCAAATCGGTGCGTGATCGTAACAAAACAGTGCGACATCGCAGTATCTTAAATTTCCTCAATTTACTGACCGTTTAGTTATCAAACACACAAAATACTTCAAAATCAATCGAATTAAAGTTTTTTTTGCGTTCGTATAGATTCTCGCTCGTAAATATTATGTAAATTTGCATTCCATTTTAATTTTAGGGTGGTTATCTTATGTTACTTCACGCTTAATAAATTCAATATCAATAATTAGCTCTATGAAAAAAATAATTTTTTCTTTCGTTCTACTTTCGAGTATCTTTCCCGGAAAAATGGTAGCTCAAAAAAATATTATTGATGAAGTAATCTGGGTAGTAGGCGATGAATCCATTTTAAAATCAGAAGTTGAAGAAGAACGTCTGCGGGCCCAATACGAAGGAACACCTATTCAGGGCGATCCATATTGTATAATTCCTGAACAAATAGCCATTCAAAAATTATACCTGCATCAAGCCGCTTTGGATAGTATAACTGTCAGCGAATCAGCCGTGATGAATCAGGTGGAAAACCAGTTGACTTATGTCATTTCTCAAATCGGGTCGAAAGAAAAAATGGAAGAATATTTCCATAAAACCACCACCGAAATACGGGATGGCTGGCGCGATGCGATACGTAATCAGCAAATCATACAGCAAATGCAACAAAAACTGGTTGGCAACCTGAAATCGACACCATCGGAGGTTCGCCGGTTTTTCAATCACATGTCGGTAGATAGTATTCCTACAGTTCCGGCTGAAGTTGAATTGCAAATCATCAGTTTTGAACCACCCGTTTCCATTGAGGAGATAAACAGAATTAAAGATCGCCTTCGGGATTTCACAGAACGTATTAACAATGGGACGGCTGATTTTTCGGTGTTAGCCCGACTCTATTCCGAAGATACGGAAAGTGCCAAACGCGGTGGTGAACTTGGATTTATGGGACGCGGACAACTTGTTCCTGAATTTGCAAGCGCTGCTTTCAATTTACTGGATACAAAAAAAGTTTCACGCATTGTTCAAACTGAATTTGGTTACCACATTATTCAATTAATTGAAAAACGCGGCGATCGCATAAATTGTCGCCATATCCTGCTGAAACCACGCGTTTCCCTTGCAGAAAAAGATAAAGCCATTCATGTGCTCGACTCCATCTCAAACTTGATTCGTGAAGATAAACTTACTTTTGAACAAGCTGTTATGAATTTTTCTCAGGATAAAAATTCTGTCATGAACGCGGGTTTAATGCTGAATCAAAAGAGTGGGAATTCGAAATTCGAATATCAGAATTTGCCCCCTGAGGTAGCTAAAGTTGTTTATGGAATGAATGTTGGTGAAATTTCAAAACCATTTAGCATGATTGATCCGACAACGAATAAAGAAGTTGTAGCCATTGTAAAGGTAAAATCCAAAGTAGAAAATCATAAGGCTAACCTTATGGATGACTATCAGTTGATCAAAACTATTTTCGATAATAAGCAGAAAGAAGATTTTCTGAAAAACTGGATCGTTAAGAAACAAAAGGAAACCTATATCAGTATTGATCCTGCCTGGCAAAATTGCAAATTTCAATATCCGGGATGGATCAAAAAATAAAAGCCCACTGATAACCCTCGATACGCTCTCAAATGGAGACTTAAAGAAGGGTCTTAAATTGTATGAAATTACCAACTAGAATATTTTCAAAATTCCCCGTTAGTGGGTCAGGAGCTTACAAGCACATCGTATTATTCGGTGTGCTTTGTTTGTTTATAGTTGTATTACAAGCACAAATTCAGCCAAAGCAGTTACGTAAAGAAGTACTTCAAAGCCAGTTACCTCCGGCAAAACAGGAGCGGAAAGCAAAAAAAACCAGGAAAAACAGGATACCGTATAATACAAAACCTATTGCTCAGGTTGTGGACCCCCTGAAAGACAAAAATGCAAAATTGATTTATCTGGAAAATACCGAGACTTTATCATTCGATCAGCTTTTACTGCCCGATGTTCAGGTATTGAAAGGGAATGTTCGTTTTCGACATGATAATGCCCTTTTGTATTGCGATAGTGCCTATTTTTACAAGAATGATAATTCGCTGGATGCGTTCGGTAATGTACGCATTGTACAAGGAGATACCCTTTTTGTGTATGGTGATTTACTTTACTACAATGGGAATACAAAGTTGGCCCGGATGCGTTACAACGTTCGAATGGTAAACCGGAATACCGTACTCACAACGGACAGTCTGAACTATGACCGGCAGGCTAATTTAGCCTATTATTATACCGGTGGAAAAATTGTAGACTCACTCAATGTGCTTACCTCGGTTTGGGGTCAATATTCTCCAAATACAAATCAGGCTTTGTTTAGAAAAAAGGTCCATTTAATCAACAAGAACTTTATATTGGACTCCGACACTTTAAAATACAATACTAAAACCAATATTGCGAATATTGTCGGAGCAACCCATATATTATACAACAAAGAAACTGACATTTACAGCAATCGTGGATGGTATAATACAGCCACTGAACGCATGATGCTTTTAGACAGATCGTTGATAAAACAAAAAAATGGAAAAACCATGGTGGGTGATACCATTTTTTACGATAAAAAAGCAAAATTTGCCGAAGGTTTTAAATGGGTAGTGTTGAACGATACCGTGCAAAAGGCCACCTTATTGGGGAATTATGTCAATTACAATGAAATAACCGAAAAAGGGATGGCAACAGATTCTGCCGTACTGGTGGATTGGTCGGGCAAGGATACCATGTACGTTCATGCCGATACTCTTTACACATCCAAAGATTCCATCTACGATGTGGCACGCGGTTTTTATCATGTCAGGTTATACAGGAATGACGTTCAGGGACTATGCGATTCATTGACTTATTCCGCCCGGGATTCAATTTTAAACATGAACGGAGAACCGGTTCTTTGGACTGATAACAACCAACTTTCAGGAGAAATTATTAGGGCATTCACCAAAAATAAGAAAGTAGATCATATAAAAATACTTGGAGCTGCCATGGCTGTTCAACAACAGGATTCAATTTATTATAATCAACTTTCAGGAAAAGAAATAATTGCTTACCTCGATAGTGGAGAATTGAAAAAAGTGGATGTAAACGGGAATGCTGAAACAATTTATTATCCGATCGATGATAAAGATTCAACGATTGTAGGTATCAACAAAACCCAGAGCAGTTTTGTATTTATGTATATCAAAAACAAAAAAGTACAACGAATAGTCATGACTTCGGCCACTACCGGAAATATGTATCCCCTTACCCAATTATCGGGCGATGAGTTATATCTGAAAAACTTTTTCTGGCTCGAAAAACAGCGACCACTAAAAAGTGAAGATATTTTCCTTACTTTCCCGAAAACGAAACGTACCCGAACGACCGGAAGTAGTGGCTCCGAATCACCCACCGGATTAAAATCTACTCCGAAGGATGAAAAAACCAATCAGATAAGAGGGAAAAGAAAAGGACTTAAATAAGAGTAACGGGGAATCAATGAAATAATTGATTCCCCGTTTCTGTTTACTCTAAAATAAATCCGGTTATCGAATTTTGTTATTCGAAAGTTCACTATATTTGCATAATAAAAAATGATGTTAATCATTCATAGAGAGAATAATACTACTAATAAGCGAATGTTTTTTAGCTATAACGGATATGAGTACAATTGCCTGGATTGGATTTTGTCAGAGTTTATTTGCTGCCATACTGATGTTCACAAAGAAAGAAAGTTCACTTCCTGATAAAATTCTATCCGGCTGGCTCGTTCTTTTGTCATTCGATTTTCTATCCTGTGGAATAAATTATGAAATATTCAACCGACCACTTCTTATCAGTTCATTTCTCCTGTTCAATCCTGCTTTATACTTGTATATCCGTTCCCTGACTCGTCCTGAATTTGATTTAAAATGGATACATCTACTTCATCTAGTACCTTTTGTGTTTTTCGGAGCTTATACTTATATAATCAGGGAACCGTTTTTATTGGATACCTTTTTTATACAAGATAAAAATTTTCTCTTTCGAATGTCCTTTGCGGTAGCAAATTTTGTTTCCTGGAGTGTTTACAATCCGTTAAGTCTGATTTTTGTTCACAAACACCGGATGCATTTACATAATGAATTATCAAACATTGAAAAGAATGAAAATCTGGGTTGG
This sequence comes from Paludibacter sp., assembly GCA_028748945.1. Lineage (GTDB taxonomy): Bacteria > Bacteroidota > Bacteroidia > Bacteroidales > Paludibacteraceae > Paludibacter. The sequence goes on along the minus strand of JAQTOL010000027.1, from coordinate 1,251 downwards.
GTCCTGTCAGTAGCCATTTTTTATGTTGTTTATTGCATTCTCGCTTTTATCATTTCAGTTGTTGCTTTCTACGTTACCGACATAAATCAGTTAACACCTCATATTTACAATTACTTTACACTTCTGATTTTTATTTATGTCATTAGTTTTTATGGTTTGCGGCAGCAAAAAGTGGCAAAACATCTGCTGATTGACGAACCGCTGATTCCCTATAAAAATTCAAATTTATCTGCAGAAACAAAAGCGAAAATCAAACAAAAAATCATTACTTACTTCGAAAAGGAAAAAGCTTTTCTCAATCCGGAATTAAGTATGGATGTGCTTTCCGAAGCATTGAAAATTCAAAAATATCAGATAACCGAAGTATTGAATACCGAGATTGGAAATAATTTTTTTCAGTTTGTCAACCATTATCGGGTAGAAGCCGTAAAAACGATGTTGGCAGACCCCAAGAATAATTACTCCATCGAGGCAATTGGTTACGAATGTGGATTTTCAAGTAAATCGTCTTTCTATACAGTATTTAAAAGTATAACCGGAGAAACGCCCGTTTCATACCGGAATAAAATCAACTAATCTTTTTGTAGTATTCAACCCGGGTTTAACTTTCTAAAGTTGAACCACTACTTGTTGTCCGGGTTTTAAAAAAAGGACGAAAACAAAAATCATTTGGCGTATTATTGCAGCAGAAAGCTAATTCTAAAACGATACGCCATGAAAACATTGTTATTATTCTTTAGTTTTATTAGCTGTTACTATACAGCCTCTGCTCAGGGTCTATTCCAATCGGCTCTCGATTCCACATCTACTCCCGAACAAAATACAACTGTTTCATTGAACGGTTATGCCCGTGGGTCCGTATACGGCGGGGGCGAAACCTACCATCTGGCTTCAACCTTTGCAGAACTCTCACTCCAGGCGCAACTTAAAAAAGGTCATGCTTACTTCATGTCGGATATCCGCCTCAGGAAAGGAGTTTTGTTCGGTGGAGATGATCAACAATTGCAAGTGAAAGAATTGTATGCAGGTTATCGGGGCGACAAGCTGGATGTTTTACTGGGAAACCAAATCATTAACTGGGGACGTACCGATGGCTTTAACCCAACCAACAATATAACGCCGAATGATTATTTTTTCTTATCAGCCAATCCTGATGATCAAAAGGAATCTAATTTTATGTTGCGGTTTAAATATCGCCGGGTCCCTTCCATCGCGCTGGAACTTATCGGAATTCCGTTTTATAGGACGTCC
>JAQTOL010000026.1 GCA_028748945.1 Paludibacter sp. | reverse complement strand
TGGAATCAAACAGCATTTTAATACATTGTAATTAGATTACAAAGTTAAACATTCTTCTGTAAGCAAACGTAAAATTTCAAGTAAAAGTATCTTATAAATATGATTTAAGAATTGTATAGTAAAATTATTTGAAAAGATAAATATTAAGACTTTAAATTTCAGCCATTTACAAAACAGGTAAATGTTTCGTATTCATTTTCGAATATTTTCACAAAATCCCATTTAAAATTCAGAAAATATATATTATATTGCGGTCGAAAAGAAAGACATACAGATTAAAGTTTTCAACTGAAAATTCTTTATTTTTTTTCATGTGACTTCATTTAATCATCAGTCCTTAAAAAATCATTTATTTGTAATCGATTATGAGTTATCTCAATTTTGATAAAACCTTGTTAGTTAACCTCGAAAAGTCACTCTCTAAAGAGATGATTCGTACAAATCGTGCGGGAACTTATAATAGTACTACATTAATTGACTGTAATACCCGAAAATACCACGGACAGTTAGTTATGCCACTTCCGGAAATTGATGATGCAAATCATGTACTTCTTTCATCTCTTGATGAAACAGTGATTCAACATGGCGCCGAATTCAATTTAGGGATTCACCGTTATGAAGGAAATAATTACAGTCCAAATGGACATAAATATATCCGACAATTTGATTGTGAAGTAATTTCAAGAACAATTTACAGGGTCGGTGGAGTAATTCTTTCCAAAGAAAGGCTCTTGGTATCTTTCGAGCCGCGCGTTCTTATTAAATATACATTACTCGAAGCACATTCGCATACATTACTGCGGTTCAGTCCATTTTTGGCTTTTCGAAGCGTTTATGAACTTACCCATCAAAACGAAACTGCCAATACATCATATCAAGATATTCAAGATGGAATTTCTATGTGTATGTACGATAATTACCCAAGCCTTTGCATGCAGTTTTCAAAAAAGCCAACGTATGTACATAATCCAGATTGGTATAAAAATATAGAATACTTCAAAGAACAGGAACGGGGATATGAATATAAAGAAGACTTACTGGTTCCGGGATATTTTGAAATACCAATAAAAAAAGATGAATCTATCATATTTTCAGCAGGAATATCAGAGATTTCTCCCCGAAAATTAAAAACACTTTGGAGTGATGAACTTACCAAAAGACACCCAAGAAACGATATGTTTTCTTGCCTCAAGAATTCAGCTCAACAGTTCTACAAACGTGAAGGAGATAAAACTTATTTACTTGCCGGTTATCCATGGTTTGGAGCAAGAGCAAGAGATCAGTTTGTAGCCTTACCGGGTTGTACTTTAACGATAGACCGATTCGATTATTTTGACCTGATCATGAAAACTTCAATAAAGGAATTGAAGTCGTTCATGAAAGGTGATAGTGAGGGGATTAATTTACAAGCTATTGACGACCCCGATGTTTTACTCTGGTTTTTATGGACGGTTCAGCAATATGCAAATGCAACTTCACTCCAGGATGCAGCAGCACGTTACGGTGAACTAGCCTCAGAAATCATTACATTTATTCGCAAACAAAATCATCCCAATCTATTTTTGCATAATAATGGTTTGTTATATGTAAACGGTACAGAACGACCTGCCACCTGGATGAACTCAATTGAAAATGGTCGGCCCATAACAGCACGAACAGGATATGTAGTTGAAATCAATGCACTATGGTACAACGCATTGAAATTCACATCGCTTATTTCGAAGGAGTTAGGAAACGATCACGCTGCCGATTTATTCGATTATCAGGCTGAAATTGCAGGTGAAGCTTTTGTGAACACATTCTGGAATGGGACTTACTTATATGATTATGTTGATGGACAATATAATGATTGTGAAGTTCGTCCAAACATGATTTTAGCTGTGGCACTTGAATTTTCGCCTTTAAACAAACAACAACAAAAATCAATCTTAGATATTACAACTAAGGAATTACTAACTCCAAAAGGGTTAAGAACTTTAAGTCCTAAAAGTGGTTCGTACCGACCAAATTATGTAGGTGGTCAACTGGAGAGGGATCGCAATTATCACAATGGTCCGGTATGGCCCTGTACTTTTGGAGCATATTCAAAGGCTTATTTAAAGATTTACAAAGAAAGCGGAAAGTCATTTATCGAGCGGATGTTGAATGGTTTCGAAGTTGAAATGACAGAACTGTGCATTGGATCATTACCTGAATTATTTGATGGAAATCCCCCTTACAAAGGACATGGTGGAATGTCTTTTGCAATGAGTGTGGCAGAAGTATTGAGAGTTTTAGAATTATTGAAAAATTACGAAAATAAATAATACATGAAGGCATTAATGTTTGGTTGGGAATTTCCACCGCATATTTTAGGGGGCCTGGGTACAGCCAGCTATGGATTGACCAAAGGAATGGCAATGCAACCTGACATGGAAATCACTTTTGTAATTCCAAAACCACATGGTGATGAAGATCAAAGTTTTCTAAAAATAATCGGAGCTTGTAACGTACCGGTCGTTTGGAAAGAAAATACGAAGGAATATGTACAGCAAAGAATTGGAACGATGATGCATCCTGATGAATATTTCTGGTTACGCAACGGTATAAAATATAATTTCAACAGAATTTACACAAATGATTTAGGTTGTATTGATTTTTCCGGTCGTTATCCTGACAATTTAATTGAGGAAATTTCTAATTATGAAGCAGTAGCCAGCGTTCTGGCTCATCAAATGGATTTCGATATAATACATTCGCACGATTGGTTAACTTTTCCGGCCGGAGTTTTTGCAAAACAAATCAGTGGAAAACCCTTGGTAATACATGTTCACGCTACAGATTTTGACAGAAGCCGGGGTCAAGTGAATCCTACAGTGTATGGAATTGAAAAAAGAGGCATGGATGCAGCGGACCATATCATGACAGTGAGTGATTTAACACGAAAAATTGTTATTGAAAAATACTATCAGGATCCAAATAAAGTAACTACAGTACATAATGCTGTTGATCCACTTCCAAATGCCGATACATTTACTAAAACAGCCCGGAAAGAAAAGCTTGTAACTTTTCTTGGACGGATAACCATGCAAAAGGGGCCGGAATACTTTGTTGAAGCAGCTTATCGTGTACTTCAAAAAACCAGTGACGTTCGATTTGTAATGGCTGGAAACGGAGATATGATGAACGCAATGATCGATCTGGTAGCGAAACGAAATATTGCAGACAAATTTCATTTTACCGGTTTTCTTAAAGGCAGGCAGGTTCATGAAATGTTAGCTGAGAGTGACGTTTATATAATGCCTTCCGTTTCAGAACCTTTTGGCATTTCACCACTTGAAGCCATGCAAGTTGGTACACCCTCAATCATCTCAAAACAATCAGGCTGCGCAGAAATACTAACTCATGCTATCAAAACCGATTATTGGGACATTGATGCCATGGCAGACGCAATCTATGCAATAGTTAAAAACCCTGCTATGCATAAAAGTTTACAGGAATTAGGAAGGGAAGAGGTGAATAATATACGTTGGCAAGATGCAGGATTGAAAGTCCGTAGTATTTATGAGAGTGTTATGTAATTAATTTTCAATTTATTAATTTACAATTTACAAATACTTACAGATCGATTTTAAAATGACCTCTGGTTTGTGAAATGTAGCTTGTAATTTTCAACTTATATTTTATGAAAAACATTTGTTTCTATTTTCAGGTTCATCAGCCATTACGGTTGAGACGTTACCGTTTTTTTGAAATTGGACGTGATCATTATTATTACGATGATTTTCAGACTGAAGAACGCCTTAAATCATTGGTTGATCAGGTTTATTTACCGGCTAACAAAACCATCAGCGAAATGATTCGTACTTCCAATGGAAAGTTTCGTTGCTCATTTTCTATTTCAGGTATCATTTTAGAGCAATTAGAAATGCACGCACCCGAAGTAATTGATAGTTTCAAAGAACTTTCAAAAACCGGTAATATTGAATTTTTAGCAGAACCCTATGCTCATTCACTCTCTTCCATTTTTGACTCCAATGAGTTTATTCTTCAGGTGAAAATGCATTCCGATAAAATTGAATCTCTTTTTGGTAAACGTCCAACTACGTTTTTTAACGCTGAGTTAATTTACTCGGATGAAATTGGAGAATTGGTTTCAAAAATGGGATATAAAATAATGATGGTGGATGAAGCAAAACATGTCCTGGGTTGGAAAAGCCCAAATTATGTGTATACACACGCTTATATTCCCAAACTAAAATTATTGGTACGTAACAATAAATTTAGTGACGATATTGCTTTCCGGTTTTCCAAAACGAACTGGAACGATTATCCTTTAACAGCTGAAAAATTTGTCGATTGGATTGAAAAAATGCCGGAAGACGAGAATGTAATTAATTTGGGAATGGGTTATGAAGTATTTGGGTTAACCCAAACTATTCATAGTGGTATTTTTGAGTTTCTAAAAGCACTTCCCTATCATGCAATGGAGCATCATCTAAATTTTATGTTACCAACGGATCTGATTAAAAAAAATGAACCTGCCGGTTCCTTATCTGTTAGTTATCCTATGTCATGGGTTGGAGATGATAAAGATTTGACACCCTGGACAGGTAACGATTTGCAACAGGAAGCACTGAACAAACTTTATGCTGTGGGCGAACGTGTCCGTTTATGTTCAGATAAACCGCTTTTGCACGATTGGTTGATGCTACAATCTACCGATCATTTTCGATATATGAGCCATAAAGATCCGTATGGATCAAATTATGAATCGGCCTACGATGCGTTTATTAATTATATGAATGTACTGGCTGATTTTTTACAACGGGTTGATGAACAATATCCTACATCAATTGAGAATGAAGAATTAAATGCCTTACTCAAAACAATAAACAGTCAGGAAGAGACGATTGAATTGCTTGAAGATGAAATTAAGAAGCTTAAAATGAAAGCCAAAAAGAATAGTCCGGAAAATTAATTTTGGTGATAAATAATTGCAAACCACAGGGTAATTTACATCCCTGTGGTTTTTTTATGTCATTATTAAATGAGAAAACTTACTAACAGATTTGAACTTTGATATATAAATTTATTGCCGTACTTTTGTAATGCTATTAAAACTGGAATTTAAAAACTAATGAAACAATACTTACAAGAAAATATTTTTAAAATTATATCCGAAGCCGCCGATGAACTACAGCAAGAATGCTATGTTATCGGCGGATTCGTTCGTGACATCTTTCTTAAAAGGCCCTCAAAAGATATCGATGTAGTTGTGGTAGGAAGTGGAATAGAACTGGCAAAACGGGTAACTGAAAAATTGGGTAAGAATGCACATTTGACCGTTTTTAAAACCTATGGAACTGCTCAGGTGAAATTTAAAAAAATGGAAGTTGAATTTGTCGGAGCCCGCAAAGAATCCTATCAACGTGAATCCCGCAATCCGATTGTAGAAGATGGAACATTGGAAGATGACCAAAACCGAAGAGATTTTACAATTAATGCACTGGCAATTTGTCTGAATAAAGAGCGGTTTGGAGAATTGGTAGACCCATTCGGAGGATTGGATGATCTAAAAAACTTTGTTATCCGAACACCGCTCAATCCCGATATTACTTTTTCGGATGATCCGCTTCGGATGATGCGGGGAATTCGTTTTTCAGCTCAGCTGGGGTTCTTTCTCGAAACAAACACTTTCGAAGCCATAGTCAGAAATAAAGAACGGATTGAAATCATTTCAAAGGAACGGATTGCTGACGAATTGAATAAAATCATGATGTCACGAAAACCATCAGTTGGCTTTATTTTACTTGAAAAAACCGGTTTGCTAGAACTTATTTTCCCCGAAGTATTAGCTCTGAAAGGAGCTGAAACAATTGATGGCATTGGTCATAAGGATAATTTTTATCATACCCTTGCTGTTCTGGACGGATTGAGTGAACATACCGATAATTTATGGTTGCGTTGGGCGGCATTGTTGCACGATATAGGCAAACCACGCACAAAACGATTTGATTCACGTGTGGGATGGACCTTTCATAACCACAATTTTGTAGGTGAAAAAATGATCCCGGATATATTTCGGAAAATGAAATTGCCGACCAATGAAAAGATGAAATATGTCCAAAAAATCGTAACATTACATATGCGCCCTATAGTGTTGAGTGAGGAAGAAGTAACCGATTCAGCCGTAAGACGATTGCTTTTTGATGCAGGCGATGATATTGATGATTTAATGAAACTTTGTGAAGCTGATATTACTTCAAAGAATCCTGAAAAAGTGAAGCGATTCCGTTCCAATTTTCTACTGGTTCGTCAGAAGTTGAAAGAAATTGAAGAAAAAGATCGCATACGCAATTTTCAACCACCCGTCAGTGGTCAGGAAATTATGGACACTTTCAATTTACCAGCATCTGCCATAGTCGGAGATATTAAAATGCGCATCAAAGATGCTATTTTGGATGGGATTATTCCCAACGAGCATGATGCTGCGAAAGAATACATGATTCAGGTGGCAAAAGAGTTGAAAATTTTGAGTTGAAATTTTTAATTACTGAAAGTTTCAATGCATATGAAACCAATATATTACTTATTTCGAATAATATTCATTGATTATGAATCACATAAAAATTTATTTATCTCTAACGATTTTACTTCATTTTTTCGTTGCCTGCTTCGCTCAAAATGATAATAAACCGCAAAAGTTCATTTATTCTCAAAAAGTAACGTCAAATTTTGATCCTGTCCGCTTAGCACGTTTGGATAGTGTATTTCAAAAACTGGTGGATAACGGAACAATTCCTCAAGCTGTTACATTTGTCGCGCAACATGGCAAAGTAGTTCATTTTAAATCATTTGGTTGGCGTAATGTGGAAAATAAAATTCCCTGCCAAAAAGATGATTATTTTCGCATGGCTTCACAAACCAAGGCAATTACTGCTGTAGCTGTAATGACACTTTTCGAAGAAGGGAAAATATGTTTGGACGATCCGATTAAGAAATACATTCCCGAATTTGAGAATCCTCAGGTTTTAGTTTCCTTCAACGAAAATGATTCAACATTTACCACCCGTCCGGCAAAAAAAGATATTAGCATTCGAAACTTACTGACACATACTTCCGGAATTTCATATGGTAATAGCACGACCAGAAAAATATACGACAAAATGGGGATTCCTGTTTCGCCACTATACTCACTTGAAAATAAGAAATTAGGTGATGTTATTAAAATTCTTGCAAAATGTCCACTTGAACACGATCCCGGCGAAAAGTTTACCTATGGAATGAGTCTGGATGTTCTGGGTTATTTGATTGAGGTTGTCTCCGGTGAGCCTGTTGATCAATACATTAAGGAAAAAGTGTTGGAACCGCTTGGTATGAAACATACTTTTTTCACATTGCCTAATGAAAATGTAAATCGGTTGGTAACCCTGTATCAGAAAGATAAAAATACTCCATTGGTGCCCAATCCGAACCAATTATATCAAACTTATCCTTACGTAGGAGCTCAAACACTTTTTAGTACCGGAGCCGGAATGACAGGAACAATAGAAGATTATGCCAGATTCTGCCAAATGATTTTAAATGGAGGTGAATTTAACGGGAAACGTATTCTGGGAAGAAAAACCATTGAATTCATGCGTCGCAATCAGGTAAAAGATTTACGTGGCGAAATTGGTTTCGGGCTGGCCTTTGACGATTTTCGACCTAAATATATTCATGAATCCATTGCATCAGAAGGTTCAATGCGTTGGGGTGGTATGTTTGGAACCGATTATGTCATAGATCCGAAAGAAGATTTGATTTTGCTTTTCTATATCAATTTACAACCAAATAATACCGGACAAGATTTTAAAGTGCTGTTTCACAACTTAGTATACCAGGCTTTAAAATAATGCGCAATTCATAAAAAGAATAATATGAAACATTTAATATCAATTTCTATCGGCATGATACTATTATCAGCATGTTCCTCTTCTAAAATTACCTATCCCGAAACGGCAAAAGGCAATGTTATCGACACGTATTTTGGCGTTCAGGTAAAAGATCCATACCGCTGGCTCGAAAATGACACATCAGCTGCAACTGCAGACTGGGTAAAAGCAGAAAATAAAGTAACCTACGATTATTTATCAAAAATCCCTTTCAGAACCGGGTTAAAGAAACGCCTGAGTGAATTAACTAATTATCAACGATACACTTCATTATTTAAAAAGAACGGCCAGTATTTTTTTTATAAAAACAACGGGTTACAAAACCAGAGTGTTTTATATCGTCAGAAATCATTAACGGATAAACCGGAAGTTTTACTTGATCCGAACACACTTTCTACAGATGGAACAGTAGCGTTAGCAAGTATTGCTTTTTCGAAAGATGGTAAATACCTGGGTTATTGTATTGCCCGGAGTGGATCTGACTGGAATGAGATTTTTGTCATGGATGTGGAAACCAAAAAACTATTATCAGATCATATCAGATGGTCAAAATCTTCGGGAATTTCGTGGCAGGATAATGGATTTTATTATAGTGCATTTGAAACACCCGAAGCCGGAAAAGAATATTCTACAAAAAACGAATACGAAAAAGTCTATTATCACACAGTCGGACAAGCACAGGCAGATGATAAAGTGATTTACGAAGATAAACAACACGCTCTCAGAGAATGTTATGCAAGAGTAACAGACGATGAAAAATATTTGTTCATATCTATCACCGAAACAACTACCGGAAATGGTTTATTGATGAAAGATCTCAGCAAACCAACCGGAGAATTTGTTGAGTTGACTCCCGGTTTTGATAGTGACAATTCAGTTGTTGACGATGTGGATGGAAAGATTTATATTCTTACAAACTGGAAAGCACCAAAACAACGACTAATGGAAGTCGATCCGTCAAAACCAAACCGTGAAAACTGGAAAGAAATCATTCCTGAATCAGAAAATGTATTGGAAGGGGTGTCAATTATTGGCGGAAAAATACTGACGCAATATATGAAAGATGCCCGCCATCTTTTATATGGATACGATTTGACCGGAAAAAAAATCTATGAAGTTCAGTTACCGGGATTGGGAACTTTGAGTGAATTATCCGGAGATAAAAATGATAATGAAGCTTTTTACAGTTTTACATCTTATACTTATCCTCCAACAATTTATCGCTTTGATGCTGACAAAAATACGTCAGCAGTTTTCCATAAAGATGAAGTATCCTTTCGTCCGGAAGACTACGTAAGCGAACAGGTTTTCTATACGGGTAAAGATGGTACAAAAATTCCCCTGTCAATAACCTACAAGAAAGGAATGATAAAAAACGGAGAAAATCCTTTAATGCTGTACGGTTATGGTGGTTTTAATATTAGTATGAATCCTTCATTTAGCGTTTCACGTATTCCATTTCTTGAAAACGGTGGTATCTATGTCGTAGCCAACATTCGGGGTGGAGGTGAATATGGTGAAGCATGGCACCTTGCCGGGACAAAAATGCATAAACAAAACGTATTCGACGATTTTATCTCCGCTGCTGAATATTTAATCAGGGAGAAATACACTTCTGCAAAAAAACTGGCTATTGATGGCGGTTCAAACGGTGGACTTTTAATTGGCGCATGCATGACACAACGACCTGAATTATTCGCTGTAGCTGTCCCCGAAGTAGGTGTACTGGATATGCTGCGCTATCATAAATTCACCATTGGTTGGTCCTGGACCAGCGATTATGGAAACAGCGAAGAAAGCAAAGAAATGTTTGAATATCTGAAAGGATATTCACCGTTGCATAATGTAAAAGCAGGTGTAAAATATCCAGCTACTTTTGTTATGACAGGTGATCACGATGATCGGGTGGTTCCGGCTCATTCTTTCAAGTTTGCCGCAACTTTACAGGCTGCAAATGATGGAACAAATCCGACTTTGATTCGTATTGATTCCAAAGCAGGGCATGGGGCAGGGAAACCGATTGGGAAAATAATTGATGCACAAACTGACATGTGGGCATTTGTAATGTATAATTTAGGAATGAAACCCTTGTTCAAATGACAAATTTACAATTTGCAATTTGCAATTATTGAACTACATATCAGTCTATTGAATTACTAATTCAGATTCCATTGGTATCAAATTCAGATTTTTTCATTCAAAAAATTTGTCAAATGGGCTAAAAAGTCTATCTTTGCACCGCTTTAGAAAAATGGCGGGATAGCTCAGTTGGTTAGAGCGTCGGATTCATAACCCGGAGGTCACGAGTTCAACTCTCGTTCCCGCTACAAAAAGAGGAAGTTCAATATGAACTTCCTCTTTTTGTATACATTAAACTTGTAAATTGAATAACTATTTTATCTTTTCTTTTGCAGCAATTATCGGTGTTTTCAGAACAAACGAAAATTGGTTATATTCAAAATTAGCATCAGATATAACGCTAAAAGTAATCTTAGCTTCATTACTCACTTTCAATGCAACATATTGAAAAGGGAAAAAGAGAGCTGTATAAGTACCTGCCATTACAAATTTTCCTGTCTTATAATTTGATGTCGGTAAAAAGATAGAATCCATAGAACTGACATTTGGTAAAATAAATTTTGAAACACTATCTGATGACTCTGTCAAATAAAACTCAGTCAGATTATTTGTAAAGCCTGTAGCGTAAATCTGAAAATGTACGGTATCGCCTACACTGATAGTATCAAGCCTGTAAACCCCACCCTGATCGGCATATATATTCAAAGCGACTGTATCATTGATGATGGGGTCATGTACAAATTGTATATCCGGTTTATAATTTGACTCGGAGTTTAGTTTGCATGAAGTAAATATAATGATTATTATTCCTAAAAAAAACAGAAGACGTGTTTTCATTGCAGTAAAATATTTTATGCAAAATTACAAAAATCGTACCACATTTACAAATAAATGCGAAAGAAATTGAAATAAAAACATATAAAAAGCAAAAATACAAATATTATATTCATAAACTTAATATATCATCCCTTTAAAATATTCAGGAATAAATGCTGAATCGGATAAAAAGAGTACATTTTCTATTACAAATATACAATTAAACGCAGAACTTGCTAAAAAATTACATATGGACATGCCAATCAAAACTAAACGCTAAAATGTCTATAACGAAAATCTAAAGAAGTATTTTTTACGTACAAAATTGTCACAAATTATCATTTTAATGGCATTAGAATGAATATAACCGATAAAAAGTAGGATTTAAAAATCTAATTAAGTATCTTTGCATAAAAATTTAACTATATGTTTTCAGCCCAAATAGAACAATTTATAAATAAAAAAAAATACAGCACTTTCAGTCCGAAAGCGGTTTTCTTTGACATGGATGGTGTACTTTTCGATTCAATGAAATGCCATTCCAGTGCCTGGGCACAAGCAATGCAAAGTGTCGGATTGCCCTTTACAGTATTGGAAGCTTATATGAACGAAGGAAGAACCGGGGCTTCAACTATTGATGGAGTATTTATAAAAACGTTGGGAAGAGAAGCCACTGAAGAAGAGAAGCAAACAATATATGCTGTTAAATCTTCCTTTTTTGAAGCCTGCAACAAAACTGTTAGAATGCCCTATGCGTTAGAACTACTAGAAAAAGTAAAGGCACAAAAATTACAGATTTTTGTTGTTACGGGTTCAGCACAACCAAGTTTGCTCGATGGATTAAAAACAAATTTCCCGGGGATCTTTCACAAGGGAAAAATCGTTTCAGCAATTGACATTCAGTTCTGTAAGCCGCATCCCGAACCCTATTTGTTAGCGTTGAAAAAATCAGGCTTGCAACCCTGGGAAGTTATTGTTGTTGAAAACGCACCCCTGGGAGTGGAATCCGCAACTGCAGCAGGTTTATTTACCATTGCCGTAAATACGGGACCTCTTGATCCAACGGTATTATTGGAAAGTGGAGCAAATCTTGTATTTAAAGACATGAATGAATTATATCAAAATTGGGAAACATTTAGTAGCAACTGGAAGTAGTCATTTTTCAAAGATAAATTCCACACCAAACCCGGGATTTAAAACAGATACAAATAATCAATCGATTTAAAAGTAAACTCAAAAGAAATACGTATGCAAGTCATCAAATTCCCCGACCGAACAACATGGACTTCGCTCCTTAAACGCCCCGCTTTTGACAGTACCAGTTTGTTTGAAACGGTACAGAAAATACTGGATGCCGTACGAAAAGATGGTGACAAGGCTATTCATAAATATACAATAGAATTTGACAAAATAAGTCTGGATAAATTTGAAGTAACAAAAGATGAAATTTCGGAAGCGGAAACGCTGATATCGGCGAATCTAAAGCAAGCCATCGAAATGGCCCGTCGTAATATCTGGAAGTTCCATTCAGCGCAACAACAAGATTTACCAGAAATTCAAACTTCTCCCGGAGTATATTGCTGGCAGAAAGCAATCGCCATTGAAAAAGTAGGATTGTATGTTCCCGGTGGAACTGCTCCATTATTTTCAACCGTTTTGATGTTGGGCATTCCGGCACAAATTGCCGAATGTAAGGAAGTAATCTTGTGTACACCTCCCAACAAAGAAGGTAAAATTCATCCTGCAGTTCTATATGCTGCTAAAGTAGCAGGCATTCATCGTATTTTCAAAATTGGCGGAACCCAGGCTATTGCCGCTATGGCATATGGAACTGAAACGGTTCCCAAAGTATATAAAATCTTTGGTCCCGGAAATCAATACGTAACAGCCGCCAAACAATTGGTTTCATTACGCGATGTGGCTATTGATATGCCGGCCGGTCCTTCCGAAGTGGAAGTGATAGCCGATGATACAGCGATACCGGCTTTCGTTGCAGCCGATTTACTTTCGCAGGCTGAACATGGAGTCGATAGCCAATCCATTTTGATAACAGTAAGTGAAAGTATAGTTGAGCCCGTTTTGGAACAAATCGAATTTCAGTTGGAACAATTACCACGCAAAGACTTAGCCAGAAAAGCTTTGGAGAACAGTAAGATTATCGTTTTGAAAACGTTGGAGGAAGCCGTTGAAATGACCAATGAATATGCTCCCGAACATCTGATTATTGCGACCCGCTATCATACGGGTGTGGCTGCTAATATTATCAACGCGGGTTCTGTGTTTCTCGGAAATTATTCACCGGAAAGTGCCGGCGATTATGCATCAGGGACCAACCATACCTTGCCAACCAATGGGTATGCAAAAGCTTATAGTGGTGTAAATCTGGATAGTTTTATTCGGAAAGTTACTTTCCAGCAAATTACACAAGAAGGACTTACCAATCTGAGTAATGCCATTATTTTAATGGCTGAAAGTGAAGAATTACAGGCTCATAGTAATGCCGTTAAAATAAGACTTGAACAGGAAAGAGACGAAGATGATTTAGATGCAAGACACAGAAGATTTTAAAGATCAAATCACTTCGTTTGTAACATTTGCCTCCGGCCTGATGATAAACCAGAATTACATAGAGTAAAAGAACATAAAACATAGTAATAAGATTATATATTTAAGATGGAAATAGAAAATTTACTTCGGGAAAACATTCGTAAGTTACAACCCTATTCTTGTGCCCGCGATGAGTTTAAAGGAGAGGCTTCAGTCTATCTGGATGCCAATGAAAATCCGTATAATGAGCCTTTTAATCGCTACCCTGATCCTTTACAGTTGAAAGTAAAAAAGCAAATTTCATTGATTAAAGGCGTTCATGTAAAGAATATCTTTCTGGGAAATGGAAGTGATGAGGCTATCGACTTATTGTATCGTGCATTTTGTGAACCCCGCGTTGACAATGTAGTGGCAATTGAACCTACCTACGGAATGTACAGGGTAAGTGCTGAAATTAACGACATAGAATACCGCAAAGTGCTACTAGGTGATAATTTTGACTTTAGTGCATTGAAATTGTTAGACAAAGCAAATGAAAACACCAAATTAATCTGGATTTGCTCACCGAATAATCCAACCGGTAACAGCCTGAACAGAGATGAAATACATAAATTATTGTATTGGTTCAGAGGTATTGTAGTCCTTGACGAAGCATACATCGACTTCGCGTCTGAGGAAAGTTTCTCTAAATATCTACCGCAATATCCTAATCTTGTAATTTTACAGACTTTTTCCAAAGCATGGGGGAATGCCGGTATCCGCCTGGGAATGGCGTTTGCTTCTTCGGAAATTATTTCTGTATTAAATAAAATAAAATATCCCTACAATATCAACATTCTTACCCAAAAACAAGCATTAAACGCCTTAAAAAACGGGGAACAGGTAAAAGAGTGGGTTGAAACCATATTGTCGGAACGGAAGAATTTAATCAAAGCATTGTTCCAATTGCGCTATGTTTATTACATCTACCCAAGCGATGCTAATTTCGTGTTAGTCAAAGTTGAAGATGCCAATGCGCTTTATCAATTTCTGGTAAATAAAAGCATTATTGTCCGTAACCGGAATACGGTCATGTTATGTAATAATTGTGTGCGGATTACAGTAGGAACACCCGAGGAAAATACCATTTTATTAGGACAATTAAAAAAATTCTGATTATATACTTACCTTAAATATATTATTCAACTTTTCAATTTTCGGCGTATGGTAAAACCATGCGCCGAACTAATTTAAAACAGACAATGCTTCTTTCTTTGACATTTTAAAACAAAAATTCAGAAGCGAGTTGATATATAAAATGAAAAACCTATTTTTGTAATTCAAATCTATTTCAATGACACTAAAAAATCAAAGATCATGAAAAAAAGAGTTTTATTCATTGAAGCAGCCATTCTGATAGTAGCCATCGGATACGGCCTTTATTATATCAATTCAGTCAGCCCGATAATTACAGGATATGCTGCTAAAAATCTGGCTTCCGGAGTGTTCGTAGGTAACCGGACTCAGGAAAGTGTGGAAAAGACGGATCTTAATTTTTCATTCATCAAATTCACTAAAAAT
>JAQTOL010000025.1 GCA_028748945.1 Paludibacter sp. | reverse complement strand
AAAATCCGATTCCCGACAGGTTCATTTTTAGGAGTAAGCGGTCCCGGTTTGTAATAGTTGTTGATGATATTATAAAGTGCGGTGTAATCACCTCCATCCACCGATCGGTTATGCCAGTTGTATATTACATTGTTCACAAAATTGAAAACACCATTCCAACCGATAGACGGATTTCGTCCGGCATTATTAGCCCAAAGGTTGCGCATGAACGAGCAGTTTTCACCGCCCAGCGTACTTCCGAATGCATGATTATAAGTGTCAAGGGCCTGTGCTGAAATGGTATTTTGAATGGTAACATTTACAGTTGGAAGTTTTTCTTCCTTCATCCCCGGACCGGGATTGAACATATGACGGTAGAACGATATATTTTCATCCAATCCCCATTCACATGAACAGTGATCAATCATAATATTTCCAACCGGATTGCCTCCAAATGCATCATCGCGTCGTTCTACTTTGGTTTCTCCACGACGGAAACGCATATGACGAACAACCACATCGTGTGTATTTACCCAAAAGGATTCACCTGCTACACAAACGCCATCACCGGGTGCTGTCTGACCTGCAATGGTAAGATAAGGTGCTTCAACAATAATAGGACTTTTAAGGTGTATTAAACCGGCCACATTAAACACTACAATACGTGCTCCAACAGTTCCTTCACAAGCTTCGCGCAAAGTTCCCGGACCTCTGTCGGCAAGGCTGGTTACAGTAATCACTTTACCACCACGGCCACCGAAAGAATATTCACCACCACCCTCGGCACCGGGGAAAGATGGAATTTTTGCCTGAGGAAGATCAGTTGGACGGGCAGCCCACGGAATATAAGGTTTTCCATTGCATTTTTCTGCTTTCAGAATTACCGTATTGGCAAGCATAACACTATCTGCATAATTTGTTTCAGTAAGAATCATATTATCGGCAGCCGCTTTTAAATCCTTGGGTACGTCGGGGTATTGTGCATGCAATGCAAGAGGTGCAAAAAGCAACATGGCAGAAATTTTCAGAAATGTTTTTTTGTTCATTTTTTTTGGTAATTAGTCATTTTTTTCTAGTTGAAATCTATCTGTAAGACGCAAATTTCAGACAATTGTACTCAAAAAAACGGTTGCAGGGATACCTAAAAAAGGAGGTTTCGATACTTTAACCGAAACCTCCGCTTATTAAAAAATTCCCTAAATAATACTTAAATCGCAATTTTTTTGTTTTGAATTTTCCCCTCGGAATCAACTGCTTTTATTATGTAAATACCTTTATTGAAATTGGATACATCAATTTTATTCGTGACACCACTAAATACCCTTTTTCCTACAATACTGTACATTTCGACTTTTGCATTTTCAGATAGAATAATATTATTCTCTGAAAGATAGATCTTCAGATTGTTAGCATTAACTGAAGCTACAGCAGAAGGGGCTTCGGTAGGAATAACTCCGCTGAAGACTTTAATCTGATGAATACGAACGGTTTGCCTTTGTTCGAGGGGGAAGTTTGCAGTTGTAAATGTACTTCCGTCAGTTTTTACCGGATTTACATGAATGCTGTCTCCATCCCATATACCAAAACGAATTGAAACTCTTGAATCTGGGTTATCTCCCTGTCCAATAATTTCTTCGAACTGATAACCTTGTTCAGCAAAAGTGGCTATCCAAATTGATATATCACTCGCTTCCCAGCGAAGGGGTATCCAACCAGCTCCATCGTTATAATTAATATCCGCTTTTACACCACGTTTCCAAGATGTAGATGAATAAGACCATTGAATTCGTTCAACAGATGGCAGGTTATCAATTTCGATATATCCATGACGGCTGACTGTTGGTTCTTCTGCACTTGCTGCCAATCTGCAAAGCTCTATAAACCCGGGTTTGTCATAGATTGCACTTTGGATAATAGAATTATCATTTAGGGTACATGCTTTATCTGTTGAGTTCCCTGAAGGTGTTTGTCCAGTTATATTGACTTTAGACCAGGCACTTGTGTACATAGTAGGTGCAAATGCTGCCAGAGAATATTTAATCGGCCAAAGCACTGATGTTGGAGTGTATGAAGTTCCATCTACTGTAGACATTATGGGAGTTGTAAATATACCGGAACCAAAATCTGTATCGGCTGCATTTAAGGCTCCATTAGCCGTGGAAAATTTAGGTAAAGCAGCATCAGTAAGCGTAGCAGCATCAATATCAATAATTTGATAATATTCCGATTGACTCCAACCCGCATTTGAAGTGAAATAAGTGTTTGTTCCGCAGGTTCGTGGTGGTTGGGCAAAAACACCAATCGATAGGCTTATAAATAAACCCAAAAAAAATAGTTTGGTAATTCTTTTCATATTATTAATTCTTTTTTGAAGTATGGTTTTTATCAAATCGTAATACTTCATACTTAATGTTCCATTTTATTTATTCATTTCTTTTTTTTATAACGCAATTTTCTTGTTTTGTATGAGCCCGGCTGAATTTGTGGCTCTGATTATATATATCCCTTTTGATAATTTGGAAACATCAACTTTATCGGTTTGCCCTTTATAAATTTGTTTCCCTTCAAAATTATACAATTCAACAGTAGCTTTCTCACTGAGACAAATATTGTTGCTTAGAAGATAAATCTTCATGGTATTTGCCGAAGGTATATTAATGGCATTTGGAGCATTTTCAGGAATTATGCCGCTGAAAATTTTAATTTGGTGAATCCGAACAACCTGTTGTTGTGCATAGGGTGAATTTACGGTTGTAAATGTACTACCATCAGTTTTCGTCTCATCAAGATGAATACTGTCGCCATCCCAAATTCTCCAACGAACTGAAATTATAGATGTTGCATCATCACCTTTTCCAATTATGTCCTCAAACTGATAACCCTGTTCTGCAAAAGTGGCATAAGAGTTATTGTTACTTGCTTCCCAGCGCAAAGGTTGCCAGCCGTTTCCATCATTATAATTAATATCGCATTTCACTCCACGTTTGTAGCTTGTAGCCGAAAATGACCATTGAATTCTTTCAACTTGTGGTAAATTATCAATTTCAATATAGCCATGACGACTTGGAGGAGTATCGGCTACTTCAGAAGCCTGTCTACTTAATTCAATAAACCCCTTTTTATCCCAGATAGGACTTACTATTATGGTGTTGTCATTCCGCGTACAGTTTGATGCCGTACCGGAAGGATTTGCTCCGGTAATTACTACTTTCGTATATGCACTATTATAAAAAGTAGGAGCAATACAAGCCATATAATAATTGACAGGCCATTTAACTGATGTTTCAGTATAAGTTACACCATCGGTTGTAGTCATAATGGGGGTCGTAAATGAACCGGTCCCGAAAGTTGAAGCGGTAGCAGTACCATCCGTTTTGTCATGCTGTGGCAGGGTTGTTCCGGTTAGTTTCTCAGCATCAATGTCAATTATTTGATAATATTCAGATTGTGTCCATCCTGCATTCGTGGTGTAATAAGGTAAACACTGAGCAACTGATTTGATGGATAACGGGAAAATAAAAGCTATAATAATAATTTTTGTAAAGTTTTTCATTTTTCTACATTTAAAGTTAAACATCATATTTATATAAGGACGTGATATTTTATTTTTCGTACTCGCCATGTCCGGTATTTTTTACTTTATGTAGCCTTTTATTCTTTTATAAATTTAAAGTGTTTCAATACCCCATTTTCATTACCTATAGTAAGTAAGTAACAACCTTGACTAAGAAAGGTTGCATCAATCGAGTTAATTTGGCTATTTTCAATGCTGTATAGTTTTATGCCACTCAGTGAGAAGATAGATGCGGAGGTTAACGGCACATCGGAAACAATTGATATTTTGTCCTCTACGATTGAAGGATAAATTGATATTTGACGTGCATTAATTTCACTTGTTCCGTTTGTATTAAAATCATGATTGATCATTTCGCCCATCAAACTATTCAGATATACTTCCAATGCCGTATAACCTTCAGTTGTTTTAAGATTCCGGTCGCTTGGATCTGCAGGATTCAGTCCATTAGCTGTCTCCCATGCATCGTCCATTCCATCCCGGTCATTATCGACAGGTGGAACTGCTTCTGGGTAATCTAAATAGCCTTCAGCATTATACGACTTGTCAATTATACCGGGCTTTCCTAAAGATGCCGAGTATATTGCAGTTCCAGTCTTAACTTCCTTAATTACCCGGCGTTCAATTGAGTCACGGTAAATTGTACCTGCTTTTGATAATACTGATTGATATGCATTTTCAGCAGATTCCATGTTTATTTTATATTTCTGGTAACCAATCCATTCCCCGTTATAAACCAAACTTTGCGGTGGGAAAAGCAATGTGTCCGAAGCTAATTGTTCCTTTGTTGGTAAAGTTGTTCCGGCAGTACCGGACCATTTCGTTGCAAATCCTGTCCAGTTATCCGCACTCATTGCAGGATTTCCATCCATAATATTACCGGTCAAATACCATTTTGGCAGGTTGGCTCCATTTACAATATAATTCGTAAAAAACCTTCTTGTTGATGAAGTCGCGGGTCCTGGTTTATAATAATTAGCTACGAAGTTAGCTGTATGTGACCTGAGTGTGCCTGTATTAACATCACCTCCATAGGCTGCTTCAGTACTGCCCCAGTTATAGTTCACATTATTAATGTATTCAATAAATACACGTATTTCAGTCTCTGTACGTGCCCCATTTAACCGGGGTGAACGTGACTGGTTATGTGCAAACAAATTGTGATGCAATGTCGCATTTACGCCTCCCAACTGTCCGCCATAGCCTCTGTTTCCCTTTCCATGACCATCATCATACAGAGCTTCATGAAAAATGGACCATTGGACTGTGGTGAACCGGTTGTCGTACATGGTTAAATTTTCTTCACCTGACCAACCAAAGACACAATGATCAAAAATTACTCTGGTTGCATTTTCGCATCCAACTGATCCGCCCGGTATAAATGTGCTGTCTGCTGCATTTTCTCCAATTCGAAAGCGCATATCCCGAATGATCAAATCTGTTGAGCCGCCCAGATTAACTTTGGAATTACGTATGCAAATTCCCTGACCAGGTGCTGATTGTCCTGCAATCGTGAGGTTTGCTCTTGAACATCGTATATCATTCAGGTTTTTAGTACTTACAATATAAGGCTTGAGTTTTATAGTTCCAGAAACACGAAAAATTACCGTTAAAGGTTCGCCGGGATATTGTGTAAGTGCCCACCTGAAACTTCCGGGAATTGGTGCTTCAAGGTTGTTATATGCGATGTAATCATCAAGATTCTCCACAAAAACTACTTGCCCTCCCCGACCACCGGTAGCATATTTTCCATATCCTTCGGCTGTCGGGAATGCGGGTGTTTGAGCTGACAAACCAGCGCATGTAAACAAGGAAAATATAAAAATATTACATAAAATTCGTACTCTTCTTTTCATAACAATTATTTTTAATGTCAACATTTTTTGTTTTACAAATTTATTTTAATTTGATGAAATGGAATAGGCATAATTGACTTTTTTGGTGGATAAATTGAGTTTTTATTTTTTTTATATAAAACATGATGTTAATTTGTTCCGTGTAATCAAGATGTTTGTATGTGAATCAACCGATTATATGATTATTTATTTCCAATAATTATTTTTTTTGTCTCCATGTGATTCTCTGCATCTTGTGTTTGTAAAATATATGCTCCTGAAGAAATATTCTTAATCGAAACAGATGTACAAATACCGGAACTTATAATTTTTTTTCCATTAGCGGAGTATAGAATTAAAGATACAGGTTCTGAAAGTTGTAAAATATTATTACTTATTGATACCCGCAATTTGCTTTCGGAAGTATTCTGGACTGAAGTTGATGCAGATGTTTCTGCGCTCAACTGACCGGAAAGTCCCGCACTTTTCACACTATATGTCCCTGTAATCCCTGAATTATCGGTACATGTTGTTTCATTCAGAGAATTAAAATAATGACCGTCTTTCATTACGATATATCCGGCCACACTATCTACAGCACTCCATGAAATAACATTCTCGTTGACGCTAACCGAAGCCGGTGCTTTAGGAGCTTTACAAAGCGGAAGTGGATTGTAAAGAGTGGTTGAGACACGATTGTAGATTCTCTGCAGTGAAAGTAAACTATCGACATCTGCTTTTGGTAACTGAAAACTCCAACTCACACGACTTGCTGTATCGATAGGATTACCGTTCATATCCGTGCTGTTATATTCGGCAAAACTACTGGATGTTTCATTTCCACTCCATTCTTTCCAACCGGCAGGTTTAATGTGTTTTCCTAATTTGCAGTTTAAATAAAATGTTCCGGCCATCGAAACCCATGGGCGACCAAGATAATAACTGTTGTCGGGGACATCGCTATTGGCTGTTATCTCGCAATTTCGAAAGAAAAAACCAACCCGCAAAAATTTTTGACAAACTGTGGAAGCTTTTGGGATGGTAACATAAGCATCTTCGGGGGCTGTAATGTAACCTCCTCCGGTTACACAGTTAATGGTACAATCGTCGAAAAATTCCACTCCACCTGCATAAATAAAATCAACAGCTCCTTCAATCCAGCAATTCTTAAAATATCCGCGTGTCCCTTTTTTTGACCGGTATGTATCCTGATATCCTAAAATCCGACAATTTTTAAAAGTCTGACGGTCACCTGCCGTATATAAAGCTTCAGCCATACCGGTATTTCCAGCTGTGTTTTGTATGGTTATGTTTTCGGCATAAAAGTCATTAGCATATAATTTTACGGTACAAATATCTTCGAATGTT
The DNA here is from genome assembly GCA_028748945.1 of Paludibacter sp. Taxonomy (GTDB): domain Bacteria; phylum Bacteroidota; class Bacteroidia; order Bacteroidales; family Paludibacteraceae; genus Paludibacter. The sequence continues at coordinate 8,188 of JAQTOL010000025.1, read as the reverse complement.
GGAGAACCACTACTGGCTCTTGATTGAGAATGTGTGATGATAACACCCATAGCACTTTCGCCAATCAGACTGATTTTTTTTGTTGATGCAGTTGTTTTGCTGCCTAACGAAACCTGTTCGTTGTAAATCCCGTTTTTGATAAACACAAGGCTTTGCTGACCTTCAGGACAAGCATCGATTGCCGATTGAACAGTTGTATAAGTTCCACTACCATCGGCTGCTACTATACACCGAAAAAGTTGTGCATTTGCAGTTAAACAAATGAACAGCAAAAGTAAGATAAGGGACTGTTTCATAAAAAGCAAGATTTTCAAAAACCCGTTAGTAAAAAGGCTTCTTACTAACGGGTTTATATGTTCAGTTACTCAAAGGGATCAAAGCCATTACTTATCCAACCATTGGTTTGAATTAAAGCAGGACTTCGGGTAAGAATTGCCGATGGTATATCAAAGAAGTTATAACTTCCGTCAGCTGTTGCTTTTAATTCATCCTGTGTAATTGCCGTTTTATATGCAATTGATTTTACTAATGGGCCGGTACTCATCGGTGTAAGCGTGAAATATTTAGATATATTTTCAAATTTCACGGTATCTCTTTTAGCCGGATATAGAAATATCGCAGTATCCTTTGTATTTACCAACGTAAATTTATATCCTGAACCACTTTTCTTAAAACCATCAATCTTGAGTATATTAGTTCCCAGATTGTTTGTAAACATATTCCTACGGCGAAGATCAAAGAAACGTATCCCTTCAAATGCAAATTCAACCCGTCGCTCATTCATTACTAATTCAATTGGACTAAATTCCGGATTTGATTTCAAACCATAGTATCCGTCACCTCCGGGTTCAATTCCTGCCCGGGCACGAATTTGCTTCAAACAATCATATCCAACTTCAGAATTGCTCCCTTGGTTATATTCAAAAGAACATTCCGCCAGATTTAACAACACCTCTGCATAGCGCATCACAATCCAATCGGTATATGTCTTAGCTCTTTCATCACCCGAAATGGCAGGATTAACCATTTTACGACAATAAAAACCGGTAGGAGAAGTTTTATCCGATGTTGTGTTTTCGGCATAATAGGTTATGGTGGTTTTTTTACCCAAAGAATCTGTTATAGTTTTTGGACAAGTATAAAACCATTGTTTTCTTGTCGCGTTTCCTTCCAGTGGGTAATAACATCCATTGTAAGCAATTGTAGCATAGAAACGGGGATCACGATTGAGATAAAACTTTTTAATGTCTGTATTCCCTATAAATTTTCTTGACTTATCAAATGCAACTTTTCCATCAATCATTGGAAATGATATAACCAAATCCCAGGTAGGACAATTTGAAGGACGTCCGGTCCCATTCGTTATTTCATTTGGCCGTACAGAATTTTCATAACCATGATATTTCAATGCCTGTAAGTAAGGTGTTACAATCAGAACTTCTTTATTCCCATCAGATTTTTTTGTAATAAAAATCTTATTAAAATCAGTTGTAAAAGGCCATTGAGTCGTTTGTGGACTTGAAATATCCATCAACGCATAACCATCCTGCGTACACAAATCTCTTGCATATATATTGGCATCATACGCATCTTTCCAACGGCTATTATCATTTGTAGGATTAAATTGAGGGCTGGCATAAAAAAGTAATACTCTGCCAAGAAAAGCAGCTGCAGCACCACGGGTTATACGTCCGTATTCATCAGAAGTCCAGGCTGCAGGAAGATCCTTAATAGCCAAATCCAAATCCTGTTTTAAATATTGAATGCATTCCGATGTTTTATTTCGTGGAGCATTCAAAATACTGTCAGCACTCTGGTAATCCACCACGTCTCTGATATAAGGAACTCCTCCATATAAATTAATTAATTTCCAGTGTTGCCAGGCCCTTAAGAAGTATAACTGACCAAGCACTCGGTTACGGGCATCACCCGTAAGAGTAGATGATGCCATTTCTTTTAATGCAATGTTTATATAGCGTATTGGTTGATAGGTGTTAGACGAGTATGTTCCAACACCACCGGTTGTTAATGTCCCTAATAAAATGGTACTACTCATATCGGAAGTTTCATCAGAGAGGTTGTTCAATGAACCATCGCCCACCCCATCGCCACCAAAACCAGGCATACACAATGCATACAAATCATTCAGATATAACTTGGCTGAACTTTCATCATTCCATATTGCAGGATTGATGGCTGCCGGGTCTTTTACATCCAGGAAATCACTGCACGATACTAAAATAGGTAAGGCGCAAATATATAGTATTAAACTTTTGATTTTCATAAGTATTTCAATTTTAAAAATTAAGATTTACACCAAAATTAAATGTGCGGATCATTGGATAATCCGACCAATATCCAACACTGGCATCTTTGTAGGAATACGGGTTGATAATTGTCCATAAATTTGATCCGGAGAAAAATACACGAAATTGATCTACGGCAATGAATTTAGCAACTTTTGCCGGTAAACTGTATGAAACATTTACCGAACGCAAGCGAAGTGTGTGTCCATCACGCAGCCAGAAAGTAGATCGCTGATCTCTGAGACTGTATGAATCCAGACGAGGATATTTTGCGTTTACATTATCAACCGTCCAATAATTACCGGACCATTCTGCCAGTTGATTGGATTGTTCCGATAAGAAATCACCGGTACGTTGTCCTCCTGAAGCAGCTGTATAGAATCCTTTATCAAAAACCACATCATTCCCAAAAGCTCCGTTTAATAATGCATCTACTTTTAAATTTTTCCATGTAAATCCGAATGAGAATCCGTAATTGAAAGGTGCTGAATCGTATTTACTTATGATTCGTTGGTCATCTGTAGTTATACTTCCATCCGGTGCACCATCGTGCCATTTTCCATTTTCATCTTTGTAAGCTGGACTCCCAACATCCTTAAACATTAACATACCCGGATAAAAATCGGTTTTCACATTACCCTGAGCATCCGTATAGGATGATCTGAGACCCAAAACAGTAACAGGTCCTGTTCCGGTACTTGTATGGGATTGTAAATATTGAATGTAATTATCGACATCGGCTTGTGTACGGGCAATACCGGTGCTGAAATATCCAACTTCTCCACCACGAATTCTACCAATCTCATCCTGCCATGTCCCGATTACCCCCGGATTTTCTGATTTTTTTATGACTTTATTTGTTGCATAAGCTATATTCCCTTTTAACTGTACACTCCAGTCTTTGTTAATTGTTCTGTTGTAACTGATTTCAATTTCACCTCCCCATGAGTCTTGAATACCGCTGTTTAATTTAGGAGTCGAGGCCACAATTCCTGAAGACTGAGGAAATTGACTTTTAAAATCATCCAAAATATCAAATGTATATCGATAAAAACCATCAAAATTTAAAGCGAAATTATTTAAAAAATGAATGTCAACACCACCATTATACGAATCTGATTTTTCCCATGTTGATTGGGTATAAATTAATCCTTCCATGTCAGGATACAATACTGTTGATAAAGATGTCCCACCGATATAAGCACCGGACGAATTGCTATAACTTGCTCTCCACTGTCCCATCGAAACTTTATCGTTACCTAATCTACCATAGGATGCTCTAAACTTCATATCTTCAATAAAGCGGATATTATCTTTGAAGAACTTTTCTTCAGATATTCTCCAACCTAATGCAATTGATGGGAATAGCCCCCAACGATAACCGGGTGCAAAATTGGTAGATGCTTCGTAACGTGCTGCTCCTTCAACAAAATATTTATCGGCAAAATTATAGTTAAAACGACTGATAAATGATTGACGGCGATTAATGGTATTTATGGAAGAACTGTTCCCCATCCCCGCTTCGCTGTAACCTGCCATAACTTCATAATTGTCTATTACCATTCCTGTCCGGTTGGCTGTAAGTCCATGACCACCATCTTCAGATTGTTCGTACATCAACATCGCTGAAATATCATGATTACCAAATTTATTGGCGTAGGATATTTGAGGATTAAATTGATATGCATATGAAAAATCAGCTGATTCAAATAACTTATCCCCATTTGTAATTTTGGTCCTGAATTTGGTGTCGGTTATCGGCAGTTGTTGATCGGTAAGTAAGTGAGTGTTCCCATCATAAGCAAAATTATATACATAATATGTTTTTGACAATTGCTTGCCTGAACTGGATTGAGAACTGTAATTCAGAGATGCGGATACTTTTAATCCCTTTATTTGTTCTATATTATATACCAAGTTCATACCACCTACAATATTATCCGATCTATTCCTGCGGTATGAACCTGAATTCATCATTTCCAACGGATGGGTTCCATTTGATGGTATTGAATTCCCTACAGGAACGCCATTAATATAGGCAGGTATATATCGTGGAGCACGAATCAGATCACTGAAAGTTCCGTACATTCGTTCTGGTTCGGCATCTTTTGTACTTAGGGGCATTTCGGTTGATTTTGATGAATAATCTAACGAGAAGCTACCGGTAAGATTTTTTGCTAGTTTCGCATCAACCCCGGCACGTACACCAAAACGATTCATATTCAGATTTGAAAAATTGCCATTTGCGAACATATATGAACCACCAATAAAGTATCGAACATCTTCATTCCCACCACTTACGTTTAAAGTGTGCCGTGTGTTTACCGCATCTTTCCATGCATTATCCATCCAGTTGTAGTTCAGACTTTTCATTTTTTGCAATTCATCTTGTGTGAACATTTTATATTTTGTTGAGTCAGCACCTTTATACAATATCTCCTGTCTCCACAAATCATTTAATGCTATACCTTGTTGATAGGCACTCATCATAACAGGCATGTCTACTCCCTGATTTGTTCCAAAAGACCCGGAATAGCTGATTTTAGTCTTACCAGCTTTTCCCTTCTTTGTGGTTACCAAAATGACTCCACCTGCACCCCGCACCCCGTAAATAGACGCAGCAGCATCTTTTAAGACGGAAATATTCTCAACTTCCGATGCATCAAGCAGGTTGAATGCATCAACATCCCGAATAAATCCATCGATTACATAAAGGGGATCTTCGGCATTCCATGATCCGTTAATACGTATTGAAATACTTGCATTTCCGATTGGATTTCCGGTGGCCTCATTTACATTTACTCCCGGCATGGTTCCCATTAATACTGATGATAAATTGGGTGAGGGTATATCTGCAACTTGTTTCATGCTGATGCTGGATACCGCACCGGTTAAATTCGCTCTTTTTACCGAACCGTATCCAACCACAACCACTTCATCAAGTTTGGCGGCATCTTCTTCCAGAACAACGCTGAGTGTACTTTCCGAAACTTTTACTTTCTGAGGAATATAACCAATATATGAAACCGCTAATAAAGCATTTGACGGTGCCTTAACTGAAAAGTTTCCATCAATATCGGTAATTGTACCGCTTTTTGTTCCTACAACAAGAATAGATGCTCCAATAACCGGGATGTTAGATGCATCTGTTACTTTGCCCTTTACAGTAATTTCTTTTACAGTTGTCTTTGGTAATACATTATCCTGTGCCAAAACTGATGTTGGACACAACCACGAAAATGAAAGAAAAAACACCAAAGTACACACAGAATTACGAAAAGCTAAACTAACGTATTTCCGTTCCTGATTTTTTTTGTGATCCATAGATTTTTTATTTGAGGTATTATTTATTTATCGTAAAATTAAAAAACACACTTAAAAGAAATTATATACAGATTTATCTTTATTCAGACGATAATTCTTTATTCAGGCGATAATTATCAGAATAAAAGATTAAATTTAAACTGATTAAATTTAAAATTTAAATCAGAAATCCGGGTAATGACAAAACTTTCAACTCTTTTGCTTAGTCTATATATAGCTTTACATTGTTTAAGACGTTAGAACAATAAATATGTAATCAACAATATTTTTTTTATTCACATAATTTTAAATCTGAAGCTTTCTGCTTTTGTTCTAAGAATGGTATTAGCGGTAATATATAACAAATTGTTCCGGTTTTATAGTTGGATATACGAACACATATACTTCATCTCTTTTTGAAACATAAGTAATTAAACCAATTGAATTCGAAAAGGGAGATATATCCGTATTAAATTTTAACACCTGTCTTTTCTTCATTGAAATATTGGGAAATTTAGTTCTGTTTTATTGATCTCCTGCTAAAAATAACAATTTTAACCTTTGTACTAATGGTTTTATTCTTTTCAAAATTGAAGCATTCTGTATGATAATGCCAATCTTTTGATAAATATACAGATTTAATACGTTTTGTGACTGATTTATGTATTTATCTTTCAAATAAATGTTGTACAATATCCTTTTATTGTTTTTGTGTCTCAACATGTTTGTGTACTTTTGTGGTCTCATTGAACTGAACCTCACTAACATTGTTTCTTTGAATGTAAGCGATTATAAATAACTCAAAATGAAAACTTTAGAAAAAAACATTGCAGAAAGACTGCTTAAAATTAAAGCAATAAAATTACAACCCAACAATCCCTTTACCTGGGCATCGGGCTGGAAATCCCCCATATATTGCGATAATCGCAAAACGCTGTCATATCCATTGATTCGTAATTACATAAAAATTGAGCTGGCAAGGATAATTCTTGAAATGTATCCGGATGTTCAAGTCATTGCAGGAGTAGCCACCGGTGCCATTGCCCAGGGCGCATTGGTTGCCGATGCACTTGGATTACCCTTTGTATATGTTCGCCCGACTCCCAAAGATCATGGATTGGAAAATATGATCGAAGGCGATTTAAAACCGAAACAAAAAGTGGTGGTTATTGAAGATCTTATTTCAACCGGCGGAAGCAGTCTGAAAGCAGTTGAAGCCATTCGGAACGATAGTTCGGAAGTGTTGGGGATGTTGGCTATTTTTACCTATGGATTTCCTGTGGCTGAGCAAAAATTCAAAAAGGCTAAAGTGAAATTGACAACTTTATGTACCTATGATGCTGTTTTAAATGAAGCATTGACTACCAACTATATATCGGAGTCTGATATTGAAACGCTTCAGGAATGGCGAAAAAATCCAGCTATCTGGAGAACTGAACTTTAACCGGTTCTCGTTGTTTACTTAACAGTTTACCCGTAATTGTAAATTGTAGATTGATAAATTGTAAATAGAAATAATGACAACATACGAAAGCGACATAAAGACCATTTCTTCGAACGAGGAAGTGGTTTTTAATAAATTAAGCGACCTGAACAATTTAAAAGAACTTCAGAATAAATCACCCGAAACCGACAAGATCAAAGACCTGTTTTTTGATGCCGATAGTTGTAGTTTTGTGGTAGATGGCATTGGTAAAATTGGATTCAGGGTGGTAGAACGTGAACCTTTCAAAACCATTAAACTGAATTCTGAAAATGCACCGGTTCAACTGAGTGTGTGGGTACAGTTGAAAAAAACAGATGAAAATAATACGGCTATGAAGTTGACCCTGAAGGCTGAATTGCCCATGATGATAAAAATGATGGTGGACAAAAAACTGAAGGAAGGTATCAATAAAGTGGCGGATTTGTTGGCAAAGGGGTTGAGTGTGTAAAATGACCCCCAACCCCCTAAAGGGGACTTTTGGCTTAGTTCAAAAACAAAGTTTGATGATATTGAAAATAAATTATATAAAATAATTACACAATTTCTAAATGAATTAAGAGACAAAAGTTGCTTAATTCCCCTTTAGGGGTTAGGGGTAGTTTTATTGATATGAAAAAACTCTGGGAAAAAAGTACGCAGGTAAATGCTAAAATTGAAGCTTTTACTGTTGGTCACGACCGTGAAATAGATGTGTTTCTGGCAAAATACGATGTCTTGGGTTCCATGGCGCATATCCGCATGTTGGAATCAGTCGGGTTATTACAAACCAATGAGTTGAAACAGTTGTTGGATGAATTGAAAAATATCTTCCAACTGGCTGAAAGCGGAAAATTTTCAATTGAAGAAGGAGTGGAGGATGTTCACTCGCAGGTGGAACTTTTATTAACCCGTAAATTGGGTGATGTTGGTAAAAAAATCCATAGCGGGCGTTCACGGAATGATCAGGTGTTGGTTGATTTAAAACTTTTTGCCCGTGCCGAAATTGAAAAAACAGTAACGGCGGTTTCCGGTTTATTCGATGTGCTGATTTCACAAAGCAATCGCTATAAAGAGGTTCTGTTACCGGGATATACTCACTTGCAGGTGGCTATGC